>JAFZWN010000046.1 GCA_017617295.1 Clostridiales bacterium
ATCAGGAGCTCTTCGACCGTGCCTCTGAAGCCGCCGCGAACCTGGCTTCGGCACAGCTCCTCTACGATGAATCCTCCGAAGAGGTAACACGCGCGCAGGCCGACTTTGATGAAGCAAATGCAGCTCTTAACGAAGCGACCCTCAGTGCCGCCAACGTCACGCCCGAACAGATCGACAGCCTTAGAAGAGACCTTGACGAACTCTCTTCGATGCTGGCCTCGCGCGCGGACAGTATCAGCGGCTCGACTATAAACGAGCTCATCGAGACCACTTCAGGTCTCTCATCTCTCATGACCCGCGTGTCCGAAACGCTCGGAAGGGTACGCCAGGCAGATCCCGCAGGCTCGCTTTCCGAAAGGGTCGATTCTGCGAATCAGAGCGTCTCGGGAGTCAACAGCCTGGCTGATTCGATCCCCGGGCTTCTCGCCGGTCTTCAAACAGCCGCCACATCGCTTACTCAGGGCCAGCTCGATGCGGCCGTTGGATTCTCCACAGCCACGACTGCCCTCTCGGATGCCAGAGCTCAGCTCGATGCCGCCCAGGCCCAGTACGACAGTGCCAGGCAGACGGCTCTTGAAAATGCCAATGCTGATCAGTTCCTGACTCCGCAGACTCTCTCGCAGCTTATATATGCACAGAACTTTGCCATGCCCGTCGGCTATATCGATGATGCCGAGGATAATTCGTGGCTCCTCAAGGTCGGCGATGAATTCTCCGATTCCGAGGATCTGGCTGGGTCCCTCCTTCTCGACAACGAGATGATCGGGACGATAAGGCTCGAAGACGTCGCAGACATCGCGATAATCGACAATGCGGACGACAGCTACACCAGACTTAACGGCAACAGCGGCATCATCCTCTGTATCTACAAGTCTTCAAGCGCAGGTACCAACGATGTGTCCAACCGCTGCAACAACGCGCTTTCGGAGCTTTCCGAGCTTTATCCCGGAACTCATTCCATCAACCTGGTAGACCAGGGTGATTACATCAGGATGATCGTCAGCAGCGTCTTCCAGAGCATAATAATCGGTGCAGCTCTCGCCATCATCATCCTCGCACTCTTCCTTAAGGACATTAAGCCGACTATAGTCGTTGCGATCAGTATCCCCCTTTCGGTGCTCCTCGCCATCGTCCTCATGTATTTTACGGGACTCGAGCTCAACATGATGACACTCTCGGGACTGGCTCTGGGCATAGGAATGCTCGTCGATAACTCGGTCGTCGTTATGGAGAACATCTTCCGTCTGCGCGGCAAGGGACTGCCCGCACCGCGCGCCGCAGTCCAGGGAGCCAAGCAGGTCAGAGGCTCGATCATCGCCTCCACCCTTACGACTATCTGCGTTTTCCTTCCGGCCGTCTTTTCAGACGGAACCGTCAGGACGCTCATGTACCCGATGGCATTCTCCATCGGCTACTGTCTTATAGCTTCGCTGGGCATCGCCATGACCGTGGTGCCCGCATCGTGCAGCACCCTCATGAGAAAGACGGCTCCCAAAGAGCACAAGCTCTTTGACCGCATCCTTAAGGTTTACGGCAGGAGCCTTCGGTGGTGCCTGAGATACAAGATCGCGCCTCTTTCCGTAGCTATACTCCTGCTCGCTTTCTCCGTTTACGAAGTATTCGAAACGGGTATCGTCTATATCCCGAATATCACATCAAACGAGATCAGCATAACCCTCACGACTCCCGAAGACATGAGCCGCGAAGATTCCTATGCAACGATAGACGATGCCATGCAGAGGATCCTGTCGGTGGACGGCATAACCGATCTGGGAATAATGGATTCCGGCAGTTCGTCGAGCTTTCTCATGGCGTCTGCGGCATCTGACGGATCCTACGGTTCCTATATGTGCTATGCGCTGGCAGAAGAGAACTCCTCAGCCTCCGAGATCGAGCGTATCGGTAACGATATCTCATCGGTGCTGGAGCCTCTGCCTCTCGAGGCGGAAGTCGCCACGGGAGGGTCCATGGGAAGTATGAATCTGATGGGATCTTCGGGCCTGACCGTCAACATATACGGAAACGATTACACCGAGCTTCACAGGATAAGCGATGAAGTAAAGGCGATGCTCGAAAGCAACCCGGGCTTCGAGTCGGTCTCCGACAGTTTCAGCGACCTGACGCCCACCCTTCATCTCGTGATCGACCGTGACAAGGCCATGAGCTACGGCCTGACCGTCGCGCAGATCTATGCGGGCATCGCAGCCAGGACATCGACCAATATCACTTCGACATCGATCTCCGTTAACGGGGTCGAGATGGATGTCACCATAACCGACGACTCCGAAGGGCTGACCCGCGAGAATCTCCTTGATATCGAATTCGAGGCGGTCGACATGACTGCCATGGCATCTTCGGATTATTCGGGTTCTTCCTCTCTTTCCAGCATGAGCGGATCTGTCGACATGTCCCTTTTCGAAGGTCCTGCAGCCGAGTCCGAGGCGTCTGACGAAGAGACACCCTCACCGACTCCCACGCCCGTTCCCGAAGCAGAGAGCAATGTACATAAGCTCTCGGAATTCGCATATATCGAAGAGACTTTCAGTTCCGATTCGGTAAGAAGAGAGAACCTGACCAGATACGTAAGCCTTACGGCCATCCCAAAAGAGGGCGAGAACACCACGCTCCTCTCGAGAGACCTGAAGCCCTCGATCGACAAGTACTCCGAGACTCTTCCGAACGGCTATTCGATCGAGATGGGCGGCGAATACAGTCAGGTCATGGACATGGTATATAAGATGTGCCTTATGGCCGCGCTGGCTTTCCTTTTCATATATCTCATCATGGTGGCGCAGTTCCAGAGTCTTCTGTCGCCTCTGATCATACTCTTTACCATACCGCTGGCATTCACAGGCGGCATGATCGGACTCCTTGTGGCGCGCGAGCAGCTTTCCATGCTGTCGCTCCTGGGATTCGTTGTCCTGATGGGAACCGTCGTCAATAACGGTATTGTTTTCGTAGACTTTGCCAACCAGCTCAGGATCGGGGGACTCGAGCGCCGCGAAGCGCTGGTCGCCACCGGAATAACCAGGATGAGACCCATACTCATGACTGCACTTACGACGATCCTTGCGATGTCGATGATGATATTCGGAACGGGAATGTCCTCACAGCTCGGACGCGGTATGGCGATAGTCATCTCCGGAGGACTTCTCTATGCCACGCTCATGACTCTCTATATCGTCCCCGTCATGTACGATATCCTCTTCAAGAGGAAGCCTCTGAATATCGATGTCGGATCCGACATCGACGAGGTCCAGGACGATGCTGCAGATTATCTGGCAAACCTTCAGAAGGAGAACGAAAAAGCTCCTTCAAAAGAGATCGCCGTTACATGATCCCTCTGCCATATCGCGATAAAACAGCATGATCGAAGCCGTCACGCGAAAAGGCAACATGATCGATGCCGCCTGCAAGCTGAGCCAACAAGACCCTATCCCCTTCGTGAACGCCTATGCCGATATATCTTATTTTGCATGTATATTTATGATCTGTCTCCGACCACAGATCGACATATGTGACATGGTGATTCTTTCTTCTGACCACCTTTACTCCGACTACTGTGACATCAGCGACATAGACCTCGTCATCGGTCTTTCTGAACAATCCCAGCTTTTTTATGATCGGCGGGACCATCCCCAAAAGCATGATGACGAAGACCGCGATGGGAAACCAGATAAAGACCGGGTTATCCGCTCCGGTGCTCATGAAGCGCTTAACAAAAGTGTATACAAATACTCCCGTAAGGACCATCATTAACACTATCGGGATGATGATGAGCTTCTCGCCTTTGATAAATGTGCTGATCATTCCCGCCTCTTCCACGTTTGCCGTCCTGAAGTTAAACTCCGCAGGCTTCACCTCGTACTGCTTGTATTCGTTTTCCATGTTATCCCCCTTATAAGCGCAGTATCTGCGTATATTCCGCCTGATATTATATCAAATTTTCATCACACGCATCATTGCCTGTTGAAAACCTACTAAACCAGTAGTATTATATGGTTATTAAATCATCACGAGGTATGAAGATGAAGATCTCTACAAAAGGAAGATATGCATTGAGGATGCTCGTCGACCTTGCCGAGCACAGGAGCGAAGGCTATACCGCCTTGAAGACGATCGCCGAGAGACAGGGGATCTCCAAAAAGTATCTTGAGCAGATCGTGCCGATCCTGAACCGCACGGACATTCTTCTTACCAACAGGGGATTCCAGGGCGGCTACCAGCTGGGCCGCGAACCCTCCGAGATCACAGTCGGCGAAGTCCTGAGACTCACCGAAGGCAGCCTGTCGCCCGTGGCCTGCATCGGCCCAAACGAGATCGTCAACTGCGACCGGAGCGTCGACTGCCCCACCCTCCCCATATGGAAGGGACTCGATAAGGTCATTCACGATTATCTTTACAGCGTTACGCTCCAGGATATCATCGACCAGTCGAACGAGCATTTCGCCGACGATTATATGATCTGATTTTTATTCATGCATCAGCGGCCATCCGGATCTCCCGGGTGGCCTATTTTATTTGCGT
Organism: Clostridiales bacterium; assembly: GCA_017617295.1. Taxonomy (GTDB): domain Bacteria; phylum Bacillota; class Clostridia; order Saccharofermentanales; family Saccharofermentanaceae; genus Saccharofermentans. The sequence goes on from JAFZWN010000046.1 coordinate 4,528, forward strand.
TCCGTTGCCTTCACGCAGATCCTGTACAGCGCGGGGCACTATGCAGTGCTCGCTCTGCCTCTATACAACCTGATTTAAGAAAATGCGGAATTGTCATAAGACTGTAATTGCTGTTTTCTCTTCTTGATCTGAGTATACTCTCGATAAGATCGAAAATAAACAGAAAAATATCGAAAAACGATAAAAATATATTCTTTTGCGAGAAAGTGTAGATTGGCTGAAGAATAGTTGTTATAATCCACCTCGAAGGGATGGTCATCTATGGAGTTTTTGCATAAACATACATATATAGCGAAAGGGATCGCATTTCTTCTTTTGCTCTACTATCACATGTATATCAATTCAAGTGACTATCACGGCTTTTTTGCGCTGACCGCACATTCCGGCCTTTATGTCTTTGTTTTCCTGTCAGCCTACGGCCTTACGCGCTCGCTTGGTAAGATCGAGCCCTCGTTCCGCGGGACTGTAAGGTGGATCGCCCAGCATATCTGCAATCTTGAGTTTTTCTTTTGGCCGCATTTCTTTATAGGCGTCGCCATATATGTTTTTATATATAAAAAGTCCATGCTCGGATACTACGGCAGCATAGCGAAGATAATACTGGAGTTCTTCTGCGTTTCCGACATGCTGGGACAGCCTCACATAATGGGCGTGTGGTGGTATATGGGGCTGGCGATAACAATCGTTGCCCTGATCGTGTTGTTTGTCAAGGCATATAAAAAGCTCGGGATCTTCATTATCCCGATAACGTATCTTATAATGTTGATCGCTCCCGGGATATTCAGGACCAGTGGCTTCGACCGTCCCGGACCATATAAGGGATACCTTCTGGCGATCGCGCTCGGCACGGTATTTGCCGGTAAGAGCTATATGGACAGATACATGAAAAAGACAGCAGCTTTTTCGGCTCCGAAAGTTATCCTGCTGTCGGCGACTTATCTGACGGCGATCCTCGGGCTGAATTTCCTTCTTAAGGTCGTCGGGGACAATGCAGTTACCGCGTTCCTATGTTTTCCGCAGGCGGTAAAGACGGTATCGGCAGTCCTGCTCATCCTTCTGGCGATGCATCTTTCAAGGATCAAGACCGCCGCGGGGGCGCTTGGATTCATCGGTAAGCTCTCTGACGACTTGTTTATAATGCACATGTCGGTCATAGTCGTGCTTCCGTTCAGTACGAGCTTCAGCGGGATCTGGGTCGTAGACTATTTCGTAATACTGGCTCTGAGTATCGCGGCAACATTCTTGTACAAGAAACTGAAAGCTCTTGTAAAGTATGACGAGCTTACTAAAAAGATCTGTTCCAAGATCGATCCTAAGGCGGAGTATCCTTCGCGCGAACGCCACTTATTAACGAGGTGATATAAATGATTTACACTAAAGAGGAATTAACATATTTAGATATTATGTGGTATGGAATTGATCGATATGGTAAGTTGTTTGTTGCTTGCTCTGGTGGAGTGGGATATATTCCTGAATACATCATAAACGACCGATACAATAACGAACACACATGTTATTATTTATTATATACTCTACCGATTATCGGTACCACTAAGTTCCTGCGTCGTCTAAAGAAAAACTGTGATATGCGCAAAGAATATGATAATTTAGCAAAGCATGGGATCTGGTGTTTTGATGTTGATTTTTCTAAACCAAATGTTTATGAATTAGTTGCAAAACCGAGTTGTTCTTTGATTTATTCAGATGTAGTGCATCTATGGGGAGAGAGCGATCAGATTCAAATTTTCGACATAGATATAGCTGCCTCTAAAAAAATAGAATTAAGCTCTGAAAAAATTAAAATCCTTAATCCAAACAACTAAAGGCAATATAGTCTTATAGTTCTAATGAATTACCGCTCGTACTGACAGTTGTCTGTCTTATGACAACTGCGCTAATAGCCGTTTATAGGTTGTATTACCATACAACGGATCTCATTATTTTCCGATGTATCGGAGAAGACTTCACTCACAACAAGAAGACCCGCCGCGTCCGGTCAGGGAAAGCGGCGGGCCTTTCATATGGCTTATGTATTATGTTCTTTATTCTGCGAAAAGAGGCGTGGAGAGATATCTGTCTCCCGTATCGGGAAGGAGAGCAACGATAGTCTTGCCGGCATTCTCAGGTCTCTTGGCGATCTGAGTAGCCGCCCATAAAGCCGCACCTGCGGAGATACCTACGAGTACGCCCTCTTTCCTGGCGATCTCTCTTCCCGTTACGAAAGCGTCTTCATTCTCAACGGGGATGATCTCGTCATAGACATCTGTATTGAGAGTGTCGGGAACGAAGCCTGCTCCGATGCCCTGGATCTTATGAGGACCGGCCTTGCCCTGGGAGAGTACGGGAGATCCGGCAGGCTCTACCGCGATGACCTTGACGTCGGGATTTTGGCTCTTCAGATACTCGCCGACACCCGTGATCGTTCCGCCGGTTCCGATACCGGCTACGAAGAAGTCGACCTTGCCGCCGAGGTCATTCCAGATCTCAGGACCCGTTGTTGCCCTGTGGATCGCAGGGTTGGCCGGGTTGACGAACTGGCCGGGGATAAAGCTTCCCTCTATACTCTCCGCGAGCTCGTTTGCCTTGGCTATGGCGCCCTTCATGCCCTGAGAACCGTCCGTCAGAACGAGCTCCGCGCCGTAAGCCTTAAGAAGGTTCCTTCTCTCGACGCTCATCGTCTCGGGCATCGTAAGGATGATCCTGTAACCTCTGGAAGCAGCGACCGATGCGAGACCGATACCGGTATTGCCGCTTGTGGGCTCGATGATCGTGGCGCCGGGCTTAAGGAGTCCCTTCTCCTCCGCATCATCGATCATGGCCTTGGCGATCCTGTCCTTGACGGATCCCGCGGGATTGAAGTATTCGAGCTTGGCATAGATATCTGCCTTTAAGGAATTATTCTCTATATAATTACTGAGCTTCAGAAGCGGGGTGCCGCCGATCATGTCTGTAACTTTTTCATATACTGCCATTTTGTTTTTCCTCCTGATCTTATTGTCCGTGAGCATCACCCACAAAACATAGTGAATTGATAGGTTAATTGTACATACGGAGGGGTATCCTGTCAATAACTTTTTTCTGTTCACCGGTGATAAAATCTTGAAAATGCCTGAAAATACTGGATTTCAGAAAAATCCCATAAAACCTATTGACATGCAAGGTTTTATCATGTAGAATGCACACATCACAAAACCTATCTGAAATGTAGGCAATAATCAGGAGGACACTATGTTACAGTACATCATCAGACATAACTATAGAAACGGACGAATGTGCCGCTCCTGTTGCCGCATAAGCTGAAACCAATCAAAACATTAAATTCAACTATCAGAAAGAGGTAAATAAAATGGCATATACATACGATAATAACTTTAAGTTCGAGACGATACAGCTTCACGCAGGACAGGAGAAGCCCGACACGGCAACAGACGCACGTGCGGTACCGATCTATCTCACATCTTCCTACGTATTCAATGATTCCGAGGATGCAGCCGCACGATTCGGACTCCGCGCCGGCGGAAACATCTACGGAAGACTTACGAACCCCACTCAGGGCGTCTTCGAGGAGAGGATCGCAGCTCTTGAGGGCGGCGTCGCCGCATTGGGCGTAGGTTCGGGCGCAGCGGCGATCACGTACGCCATCCAGGCTGTGGCTCACGCCGGAGATCATATAATCGCCGCCAACAATATCTACGGAGGAACGTTCAATCTTCTGAGACACACGCTCCCCGCATACGGTATCACGACGACTTTCGTTGATCCTTTTGATGAGGCCGCCATCGAAGCAGCTTTTCAGGATAATACAAAGGCCGTTCATATCGAGACACTCGGCAACCCCAATTCAGAGGTCGTTGATATCGAAGCGATAGCTAAGATCGCTCACAGGCATAACGTTCCCCTGATCGTCGACAATACTTTCGCTACGCCTTACCTGGTAAGGCCCATCGAGTACGGTGCGGACATCGTAGTTCATTCCGCCACAAAGTTCATCGGCGGTCACGGCACGACGATCGGTGGCGTTATCATCGATTCCGGTAAGTTCGACTGGACATCCAATGCAGACAAGTATCCCTGGCTTGTCGAGAATAACGTATCCTATCACGGAGTATCATTTGCACGTGATGTCGGAGCTGCCGCTTATGTTACTTATATCAGAGCGATCCTTCTCCGGGATACGGGATCCACACTGTCTCCCGTTCATGCTTTCGTATTCCTTCAGGGACTTGAGACACTGTCCCTTAGAGTCGAGCGTCACGTTGAGAATGCCCTCAAGGTCGTCAAGTTCTTAAGTGAGCGTCCCGAAGTCGAGAGCGTAAGCCATCCCGCAGTTTCCAAGGATCCCGCCCAGCAGGCTCTCTACAGGAAGTATTATCCCAACGGCGGCGGATCTATCTTCACATTCGATATCAAGGGCGGAGCCGAAGAAGCAAAGGCTTTCATCGACAAGCTGCAGCTCTTCTCGCTCCTGGCAAACGTTGCCGACGTTAAGTCGCTTGCCATCCACCCCGCTTCCACGACACACTCCGAGGATTCCGAGGAAGAGCTCGCGCTTCAGGGTATCAGACCCAACACGATCCGTCTCTCCATCGGTACCGAGCATATCGACGATATCATCTCCGATCTGAAGCAGGCTTTCGAAAGCTGATCTTTGATACAAACGATTCCTTTAACCAAAAGAAAAGGCCACCGTATTCCGCGGTGGCCTTTGACGTTACTTTGAAGTGCCGGTATCAGAGCTCGACTGTCATGAGTTCGATCACCTGGGGTGAAAGAGGCTTATCCATATAATCCGTCTTTACCGAAGCGATCCTGTCGACTTCCTCGATACCGCTTATAACCTTTCCGAAAGCAGCATATGATCCGTCCAGATGAGGTGCATCCTCGTGCATGATGAAGAACTGCGAACCTGCGGAATCGGGATCCATTGCCCTTGCCATGGAGAGAACTCCCCTGCTGTGGCGAAGATCGTTCTTTACGCCGTTTCTTAAAAACTCGCCCTTGATCGTATAGCCGGGACCGCCCGTTCCGTCGCCCTTGGGGCAGCCGCCCTGGATCATGAAGCCCGGGATGACCCTGTGAAACGTAAGTCCGTTATAGAAGCCCTGACTTGCGAGCTTGATGAAATTCTCAACGGAGATGGGAGCGATCTCGGGATAGAGTTCGCATCTGATGTCTCCGCCGTCCTTGATCTTGATGGTTACGATGGGATTTGCCATTTCTTATACCTGCCTTTATTTGATGTGCTTGTTCTTCTTGTATGTGTGAAGGATGTCGTCCTTGATCTTCCAGAGCTTGGGAGAAAGATCGACATAGTAGTTGTGGGGATTCTCGAATCTCTTGACGGCATCCCAGAGTGAATCGATCTCCTTTGTGCAGTAGTTCCTTATATCCTTGATCGAAGGAGACTTGTAGACCGGCTTACCGTTCTCGAAGATCTTTACGAGGAGCTTTCTCGTCTCGTAGTTCTCAAGTGTCTTCGATTTCCATGTCTCGACGGGATCGAAGATCTCATAGGGCTCTCCGTTCGGGATCTCCTCGCCTTCAACGAAAAGGACGTCGGCCATGGCCTTACCCGTAGCCTTGTCGTAGAACCTTACGATCTCCTTGTTGCAGGGGGTCGTAACCTTGCCGGCATTCTCGGATATCTTCATCTTCGGGATAACGGTGCCGTCCTCTTCTTCAACTGCGCTGATCTTATATACGCCTCCGAATACAGGTTCGGCCTTGGAGGTGATGAGCCTCTCGCCTACACCGAAGGAATCGATGCAAGCGCCCTGTCTTATGAGGTCCCTGATAAGATACTCGTCAAGAGCGTTACTTACCGTGATCTTACAGTCCGTAAGACCTGCCTCATCGAGCATCGCTCTGGCCTTCTGAGTCATATAGGTAAGGTCGCCGCTGTCGATCCTGATGCCGAGAAGCCTCTTGCCCATGGGCTCCAGAACTTCCTTGGCGCATCTGATCGCATTCGGGATACCGCTCTTTAAAACGTCATAAGTATCAACAAGGAGCAGAGTCTTGTCGGGATAGGATTCGGCATAAGCCTTGAAAGCCTCGAACTCATCGTCAAAGAGCATTACCCAGCTGTGTGCCATAGTTCCCGACAGTGGGATATCGAACTGCTGTCCGCAGATCGTACAGGATGTGCCGGCAACGCCCGCGATATAAGCGGCTCTGGCGCCGAGGACGGAAGCGTCGAAGCCCTGCGCTCTTCTGGCACCGAACTCCATTATCGGTCTTCCCTCTGCGGCTCTAACTATCCTCGCAGTCTTGGTGGCGATAAGGCTCTGGTGGTTGATCGTACAAAGGAGCGCGGTCTCGAGGAGCTGGGCCTGCAGGACCGGGCCTCTTACCTTTACCAGGGGTTCTCTGGGGAATACCACGGTACCCTCGGGGATAGCCCATACGTCGCAGCTGAAGTTAAAGTTACGGAGATAATCAATAAACTTGTCATCGAAGCCGTATTTGCTCAGGAATTGCAGGTCGTCTTCATTGAAGTGAAGATTCGAAAGATAGTCGATCACCTGCTCGAGGCCTGCCATTACGGCAAATCCGCCGCCCTCCGGGACGTTTCTGAAAAACATATCAAAATATACGATCTTCTCGGCATTGCCGCCGTCGAGATAACCCTTACCCATGGTAAGCTCGTAGAAGTCCGTAAGAAGACTCATGTTGGTCCGGTCGCTCCACATGTTGGCCATAGTATCCACCTCATAGATGATAATGATTAAGCTCCGGGACAAATATCCCGGAGCTTTTATTATACACCCAAACAGATTCCTTAGTTAATCTTTACCCCGCATAATATATGCCGTCGAAAAGGTCATATTCCGAAATATTGTTGACGTTTCCTTCTGATCCTTCGTCGTTGCCGTCATAGGAAAGATAATAAAGATTCCCGATGTTGATATCCTGAAGAACTATCGTATTGGAAGGCTGGTAGGCATAAACGATCCTCAGAGCCGCTCCAATATGATAATAGGTCCGAAGATCCCCGGAGCATTTATTATACACCAGCAACCATATCTTGGGGCAGTTCCGTCACGCGGAGTACATTATCCCCCCGAAGACTTCGTTCTCGGGAATATCCAGTCCGTCTATCGTATAAGGTTTTTCCGACGCATATTCGACTATGCGGTAAAGCTCGCCCGTGGCGCAATCCCTTAATACGGCCATTCCCATTCCGTCATCTCCGAGAGTATAGAATACGATACGAAGGGAGCTTCCCCGTGGGATCGTGGTCTCGACCGAGTCCGGTTCGCCGTTACCGGTCGTAAAGATATAGGCGGGAACATCGACAAGAGCCGTTATCACGGGAGATCCCGTCACATATCCGTAAGTTCCGCGGATAACGGGGAATCCTCTGTCATCCCGTACGGTCTCGTACAGGACTCCGTTAGTGCCGAGAAAATATGTCCTCTCCCTTATGTATAAGATCGAAGGATCAGAAGGAACGGATCTGAGGACTACGGTATCTTCGGGCTGGTATTCCGATATATGCATATTGTCGGCCTCGATCGGTATGCCGGAAAACGAACCGTATAACATATCGATATAAGAAGCTCCGCTCTCCGTAAGTTCGAACACATAAGTATCGGATGAGTCGGAATACGTTCCGACGGAAACGTAAAGGAAAGTCCTTCCGTCCAGAGACAAAACCGAATATTCAATATCGAAGCCCTCGAAATACCCGTCACCGTTAAAGTGACAGCTGTTGCCGTTGACAATGACGTCATAAGACGTGATGATCCCGTATCCGTCGTACTCACAGTCGATATCTATAGTATCGGGCGTTCCGTTATTGCCGATATCTATCGTATAGGATCCGATCCCCCGGTCGGAAAGATCGAGCCAGTACGAGTCAAGGAGCGTAAACTGATCCGTGAAAAGATCCTCATTGCCTCTGTAAAGAGCCGTATAGTAACGGGGCTCATCTCCCATAGGATCGATGATATATGTGATCCCGTAGGGTTCGATGATCCAGGTCATCATCTGCCCGTTATCTTCGTCCGTGATCCCTGCGGCTGCTCCCAGCGCGGCGGTATCAGAGACTATGTCTCTTAAGGAGACCTGTTGTCCTGTAGTGACATTATAGTTGATACCCCACATGTTCATTACGCCGTCATTGCCGCTTAATACATCCATAAAAGACAGGAAGCTGCTGTCCGAGCGCCTTACCGTCAGAGTCCTTCTGACATTGGTCATACCGTATTCGGCCAAAGAGGTATTATAGAGTTCGATACCGTCGACAAGCTCGGGATATAATGCGGCCGTATCACGGCCGAAACCGATCGTCTCATAATAGTAGTACGATCCGTCTCTCTCACGATATCCGTAATCCTCATAGATATTGAGATAATCTCCTGATGTGACCGGCATCAGACCATCAAGGACCCTGTTGCCGGGATCTATTGTAACATCTAAAACAGGTTCTGTTTCCGAAGTCTCTGAGACTTCCGAAGGTTCCGTTTCCGTTTCTTCAGAGGAAGATCCGGAAGTCTCTTCGCTTTCGCTCGTTGCTGTTTCCTCCGTCACTTCAGTCTCTTCCGTCTCATCTTCTTCGTCATCACCGGAGTCCTTTTTAAGGCTGTCACAGGACATGAGCGACAGGGCCAGAGACGATGCAAGAAGTGCAGCAAGTATCTTTCTCTTCTTCATGGTCGTATTCCTTTTCCCTTATAGAATTCAAGGCTCCGGAAGATATCCCCCGGAGCCTTGATTATAACACACCTGCCACCTCAGGCACTTTTATCCTGCATACATGATATCGCCGAACACCTCATCCTCGGGAAGGTCGGGTCCGTACACGATATGCGGATATTCCTCCACATTCTCGGTAATAAAGTAGAGCCTGTCGCTTTCCTCTTCGTAAAGGACGACCGTTGCCACTCCGGGGTCCTTAAGGACCAGGCGGAGACTGTTTCCCGCGCTTATGGTACCGTCCGCATAGATCTCATAGACCACGGCATCCACATCGATGAGCGCCGTGACCTGCGGACATCCCTGGATAAATCCGAGCTGGGTATAATCGATATCCGGGAATCCTCTGTCATCGTATGCAACCGTATACAAAGTCTTATACGTACCGAGGAGCCATGTCCTCTCTCCTCTGTAAAGGCGGTCGGGAGATACCGGCTCGCAGTCGCCGGTAACGGTAAGTGAAGGACTCCATTCGCTGATCATGTTATTGTCAAACTCTGCGGGGACACCCGTAAGATCGCCCGTAAACGAGTCGATGAACGAAGCTCCGCTTGAGGTCAGCAGGAAGATATATGTCTCCACCGCATCGCTGGGGGTATCCTCTTCTACCACAAGATAATAGTTACCGTCTCTTTTATAGATATCGTAATTTGTTCCGAATCCGTCAAAGTAATCGTCACCGAAATCGATGGCATTTCCGTTGACGCTTATCGTCAGATATCCCGTTATGCCGGGATTATATTCATCCTCGTGAGGGATCACGCTGATCAGATCAGGCACCCCGTCATCACCGATGTCGACAGTATAATCGGTGCCGTCGATGTCGGAAAGGGTCATGTAGAAGTCATCGGAAGGCACGAAGAGATCAGTGAAAAGATCCTCATTACCCCGGTAGAGCACCGTCCTGTAGATATATCCGACGTCAGCATTATTAGGGATGATGAAGGTGATTCCGTAAGGCTCGATAACGAAGGATATGCCCTGGACCTCGAGAGCCGCCTCACTGGTCTCCGCGCATCCCGCAGCAGCGATCATGGCCGCCGGGTCGGATGCGATATCAGAAAGCGTTACCGTCTCGCCCGTAGAGGATAAGAAATTAAATCCCTTAGCGGACACCGTCATATCGATATCGGCAGACAGGCGGTCCACACCGCTCAGGAACGTGCTGTCCGCTCTTCGAAGCGTAAGCCGGCGGCAGTAGTAACCCGGTTCGGAATACCAGTCGGAATAATCGTAATCCGATCTTTCCGCATTATAGGAATCCAGTGCCGCAGCAAGCTGCGGGTATGCTTCCGCCGTCGAATGTTCAAGGTCGAATACGTCATGCGAATATGTCCTGTCAGTCCCGGATACCGACTCCCACTGCATATAGATATTCAGATAGTCAGTTGAAGTAACGGGCATTATGTCATCGAAGATCCTGTTCCCGGGATCAGCCGGGATGACCGGCTCGGAGACGCAGGATTCGGTCGTGAGCGGCTCCTTATCGGAAGGCTCGGTCTCATCTTCCGAAGGATCAGACTCTGTCTCTTCGCTTTCTGTCGTCTCCTCCGTATCCTCTGCGTCTTCGGTCTCGTCTTCTTCCTCGTCTTCGTCATCATCCTCATCATGCCTGTGGTGTCCCGAAGAACCTCCGGTCAGGGCGTCACAGGACGTAAGCGGGACTACAGATAAAGTCATTGTCACTGCCAGAAGGAGTGCCAGTCTCTTTCGAAGATCTTTCATATATCCCTCCATAAAAAAGGTTCCGCAGAACCTTAGTCTACGGAACCCATTATATACTGTCGATAAATTGACTCGCGTCAACCGATAGTATGATTTACTCTTTTACGATCTCCTTGACCGATGTGGCAAGACCTGCAAGGCCCTGGATCTCGGAAGGGATGATGATCTTGGTTGCCTTACCGTCTGCAGCCTTCTCGAATGCCTCGAGGCTCTTGATGGCGATAAGTCCCTGATCAGCTCCGACGTCCTTGATCATCTGAAGTCCTCTTGCGGTAGCCTCCTGGATGGCAAGGATAGCCTGAGCCTGACCTTCAGCCTCACGGATAGCTGCTTCCTTCTTAGCCTCAGCACGGAGGATAGCGGACTCCTTCTCACCTTCTGCCACGCGGATGGCGGACTCTTTCTGACCTTCGGCGATGAGGATCGACTCTCTCTTCTCTCTCTCGGCCTTCATCTGCTTCTCCATCGCTACCTGGATCTCGCGGGGCGGGATGATGTTCTTAAGCTCAACTCTGTTGACCTTGATGCCCCAGGGATCCGTTGCCTCATCGAGGAGCTCTCTCATCTTGGAGTTGATGATGTCACGGCTCGTGAGTGTCTGATCGAGCTCGAGGTCACCGATGATGTTACGAAGCGTTGTAGCGGAAAGATTCTCGATAGCGCTGATAGGACGCTCGATACCGTATGTGTAGAGCTTGGGATCGACGATCTGATAGAAAAGGACCGTATCGATCTGCATCGTAACGTTATCCTTTGTGATAACAGCCTGCGGGGGGAAATCCGCAACTTTCTCTTTAAGTGTGATCTTCTTTGCTACTCTGTCGATGAAAGGGGCCTTGAAATGGATACCCGTTCCCCATGTGCATCTGTAGGCGCCGAGTCTCTCGACGATGAATGTCGTGGCCTGAGGCACGATCTTGATGCAAGATACAAAGATTACCAAAAGTACTACTGCAATTGATCCGATTACAAAAGGCATATTATTTTTCCTCCTCTGTGTTTATCTTCTCGACGAAAAGCTTGACGCCTTCGAGAGATATTACCTTTACCTTGGCCCCTTCCTGGATGTTACGTGCCGCTTTGGCACTCCAGACCTGGCCCATTACCTTTACCTGACCCTTTCCATCAATAGGGTCGATCGTCTTGATGACGATACCTTCCTTGCCGATCAGACGGTCCGCATTCGTCGGTTCTCTGTTCTCAGCATTCTTCTTATCAAGCTGCGGCTTGATCCAGATGATGCAGATTATGAAGCAGATGACGGAGACGACTACCATGGCAACAAGCTGTGCCGTGTGCGGAAAGCCGAGAAGATCCATTATCATAGCGACAAGGCAGCCGGCTGCGCACCAGACTGTTGTAAGTCCCAATGTCAGTGCTTCGATCACAAGGAATACGACCATCAGTATCAGCCATATGATCCACATTGCAACCATATATTTGCACCTCCCTTATTAAGTTAAGGGGATTATAAGATATCGGAATAGCCCTTTCAATAAAACAGATTCCAACTTATAAAAGTCTTTAACTTTGCGCTCTTATATCATCGCCGTAGTACACTTCTTCGAGCGTCAGTCCCTGCGGCGGAAGGGTTTTGCCGGTCTTGGCACGGGACGGGGACGTTAAAGCGTCCTTTATATCTTCTTTACTTATCTTTCCGATACCCGCATAGAGTATGGTCCCCGCCATTATGCGGACCATATTATAGAGAAAAGCCTCCCCTATAACCTCTATCTCGATAAGATCAGGATCGCATGGACTGTATCTTACATCAACGGAATTGATCTTTCGAACCGTAGTAACAGCCGAAGAACCCGAAGCGCAGAAAGCAGCAAAATCATGCTCGCCGACCATAACGGATGCAGCTTCTCTCATAAGATCCATATCGGGTCTGTAGGATGTGAAATAAGAATATCTCGCATGAAGAGGGCTTCTTACATCGCCCGTATAGATACGGTAGATATATCTCTTCCCCAGAGAGTCGAACCTCGCGGAGAACCCTTCTTTGGTATAGAATGCCTTTCTGACGCAGACATCATCGGGCAGGAACTGGTTAACAGCCAGAGGGATCTTTTCCTCGGGAATATAAAACGGGACGTTCAGGGAACTGACATGCCCCCTGGCGTGAACGCCTGAGTCAGTCCTTGAACATCCCGTGATATTGATCTCTGTCTTATAGAGCTTTGAAAGCGCCCCGTTAAGCACTTCCTGAACCGATCTGCCGTTACTCTGGATCTGGAAACCGACAAATGCGGTCCCGTCGTATTCCGTTACGATGGCGAGCGGATACATTAAAGCTTCATTAAAGCGAGCAGGCTTTGCCGTCGATACCGTCATCCACGCAGGACTTGCCCATCATGGCGGCACCTACGATACCTGCATCGTTACCCATCTCGGCGATCCTTATGGAAGTCTTCCTGACTCCGGGACCGAAATAAGGTCTGCTCATGGTCTTCTCCTGAAGAGGTATTAGCAGAGGATCTCCCTCATTACATACACCGCCTCCGATGACCAGCACTTCGGGCATGAATGCGTTGATGGCATTAGCGAGTCCGTCCGCAAGATAGTCGGTATACATGTCGACTACGCCGGCACCGGCCTTATCGCCCATCCTCATTGCCTGGAAAGCAGTCTTTCCGCTGACCTTGCCGTTCTCTTCGATGAGCTTGTTCAAAACGGAATCGGGATTGGCTTCGGCAGCCTCTCTTGTCATCCTTATAAGAGCGCTTGCGGAACTGTATGCCTCGAAGCATCCCTTACGTCCGCAGGAGCACTGAACACCTCCGGATACCAATACTGTATGACCAAACTCGGAACCTGCCTGGTTAAAGCCGGAATAGATCCTGCCGTTAACGATCACACCTGCACCTACGCCGGTACCGAGAGTGATGGTAACGGAATCCTTGGTGCCCTTTGCGGCGCCTGCAACAGCCTCAGCCATCGCGGCACAGTTGGCATCGTTGTCGATATATACGGGAAGATCAACGACTTCCCTGATAAGGGCTCTCATGGGAGCCATATTGAACGGAAGATTGTTGGAATAAACGAGTACTCCCGCCTCATTGTCGGGTGTTCCCGGAGATCCGATACCGATAGCTTCCACATCGGAAACTGAAAGTCCGGCATCCTTGATAACGTCGAGCGCGAGATTACCCATGTCGCGGATGATCTCCTCCATGGGGCGGTCTGCATTTGTCTTTATGCTCAGCTTGTTGATAAGCTTTCCGCCTGTCTCAACGATACCTGCCTTGATATTCGTACCGCCAAGATCGATTCCCAGAAAATATGCCATAGAATGGTCCTGCCTTCCTCAAAATAATAACCTTCGCCATTGTATCATAAAAAGTTCCGGATTTGTCTTTATTTTACGAGAAAATCAGCGGCCAGGATCAGGCCCGCTCCGATCAGCATGATAAGGGCGACAAAGGCATCTCTTCCGGTCAGTTTTAAAGGATTGAGCTTGGTCCTTCCCTCGCCCCCTCTGTAGCATCTGGCATCCATCGCCGTGGCCAGTTCCTCGGCTCTTTTAAAGCTCGAGATGAAAAGAGGGATAAGGACGGTGATATATCCTTTGACACGGGAAATAATATTGCCCGTATCGTAGTCAGCGCCTCTTGAAGCCTGAGCCTTCATGATCTTGTCCGTCTCGTCGATAAGGGTGGGGATAAATCTTAGAGCGATACTCATCATCATGGCCATCTCGTGGACCGGGAACTTGATAACAGACAGCGGAGAGAACATCTTCTCGAGTGCGTCGGATATCTTAAGCGGCGTAGTAGTCAGTGTCAGGAGTATGCTGGTCGACATAATGAGGAATATGAGGCGCAGAGACATAAAGAAAGCCGTCTTCAGTCCCTCGTCCGTGACCATGATTATCCCCTTCTGAAATACAGGCGTTCCCTGTCTCTGAGTAAAGGCGTTGAGAGCAAAGATAAACAGAGCCAGAAGGATGACAGGCCTTACCGAAGAGATCATGATCTTGGGAGGCATCTTTGCCGCCACGCCCTGAAGAACGGTGATCAGAGCCAGGCTCAGAAGTCCCGCCCAGGTGTTGATCATGAACGTGATTATTAGATAGATTAGATAAAGGACTATCTTGACCCTCGGGTCGGTATTATGAAGGACCGATCCGGTATCATAATATCTTCCGAGGCTGACATTCTTAAACATCTTTCCCTCCCCGGTAAACGATAACGGAACGCACGATCGACGATGCTTCGCGCTTATAGTCCCTCTGCGGTCTGTCAAATACTATCCCCGGAAATACTTCCTTAAGAGAAGCCTTAAGAGCATCCGAGAAATCATAGAGTCTGGGAAGCTGAAGACCAACGGACATGGCCTTCTCCCTGCTCTCAAAGAGCTCGTCGGGATCGCCCGATGCCTCTATCTTTCCCTGCTTTATAACGCATATTCGGTCGGCATATTCCGCCGCCTCATCCATATTATGTGAAACCAGAACGACGGTAGTGCCCCTCTTTCGAAGGTTCGAGATTATGCCGAACATCTCTTTTCTGCCTCTGGGATCCAGACCGCTCGCAGGTTCATCCAGCACCAGGACTTTCGGTCTCATGACAAGGACTCCGGCCATTGCCACACGTCTCTTCTGTCCGCCCGAGAGCTCGAACGGGCTCTTTGTCGCCACGCTCTCGTCAAGTCCCACGGCCTTCATGGCCTCTCTTACCCTGAACCGGATATCGTCATCCGACAGTTTCTGTTTTTTGAGTCCGTAAGCTATATCCTTCTCGACAGTTTCCTCAAAAAGCTGGTATTCAGGATACTGCAACACCAGACCGACATATTTTCTAAGCTCGCCGACTTCCTTTTTGACACTTCCTCTGAGCGTCCTTCCGTCTTCGCAGTAATACGTGACCTCGCCCGTCTGAGGTCTAAGCAGACCATTAAGATGAGTGATGAGCGTTGTCTTGCCGCATCCGCTCTTCCCTACAAGGGCCAGGACCTCGCCTTCGTAGATATCGAGATCCATATTATCGAGGACTGTCCCGTTACGGTCATCGTATGTAAATCCCAGCCCTTCTACGGACATTATCTTACGTCCCTTTTCGGGTCTGTCGCCGCGCACTTTCAGAGGGCACACGGCAGGAAGCTTATTACGGAGAGTCTCCGTGATCTTTGCTATACAGCTCTGCTCAGTCTTAAGGTCCTCCGGGGTGGCAGATACCCTGCACATCTTCAGTATCTCGTTAGTAAGCGAGATATGCACGGGAAGCTGAAGCCCTACCGATCTTATTCTTTCCTCGTGAGCGAACACCTGCTCGGGACGCCCTTCCATAAAGAGCTTTCCTTCCGAGATGACATAGATCTTCTCGCAGCGGGAAGCCTCATACATATCGTGGGTAATGGCGAGCACCGTAAGGTCTCTTTCCTTCCTCATCCTCTCGGTGAGCTCGAGGAATTCGTCTCGCGCCTCCGGATCGAGCATGGCCGTGGACTCGTCAAGTATCAGAAGCGTCGGCTTCATGGCCAGAGCTCCCGCTATCGCCAGCTTCTGCTTCTGGCCTCCCGACAGTTCCGTGGTCTGGCGAAGTGCCAGTTCCCGCAGTCCCACATATTCGAGCGCCTTATCCACGCGCTCCCGAAGTTCCGGATTCGGTATACCGAGATTCTCGGGACCGAAAGCGACGTCCTCTTCGACCGTGGTGCCGACTATCTGATTGTCGGGATTTTGAAAGACATAGGAACAGTTCTCGCGTATGTCCCAGAAATGATCCTGGTCCTTCGCATCGTATCCCAGGACCTGCATATCTCCGGAGTCTGCGGCTTCAAGGATATCTATGAGCTTTGCAAAGGTCGATTTTCCCGATCCGTTAGGACCCAGTACAGCACAGTAGGAACCTCTGGGAACCGACAGGGTCAATCCGTCCAGAGCTTTGCCGTACAAGGGATTCCCGCTTGCATCGTAAGTCTCTTCAACGTCATTTTTATACGAGAAGACCAGGTCTTTGCAGTTAATGATATCCGTACTCATTGCACCTCATAATAATATAGAACAAGGGTCGGTGTAAACCGACCCTTGAATAAAGTTTACAATCGTTAAGATCTTAAAGCTTTATCAAACAAATTCCAGGATAGCCATCTCGGATCCGTCGCCTCTTCTGGCACCGAGCTTTGTGATCTTTGTGTAACCGCCTGTTCTGCCCTCATATCTGGGAGCGATCTCATCGAACATCTTGTTGATGGGATTGATGACGTTGCCCTCGGCATCGTGGCTCTTGATAAGCCAGTAAGCCATTCTCTTTCTTGCAGCAAGTCTGCTGGGGCTGTCTACCTGAACTGTCTTTGTCTTTACTTCACGGTCAACAACATCGTACTTGTTTCCGTTCTTGCTCGTCTTGGATACAAGGACCTTCTTGCCCTTACCGTCAAGCTTTGCAGCGGATACCTTTACTTCCTTTGTCGTGAAGTTGTCCTTTTCCTTGATAGCTGTTGTTACGAGCTTCTCAACGATGGAGCTGATCTCCTTGGCACGAGCAACTGTCGTCTCGACCTTACCGTTGATAACGAATGCCGTGGTCATGTTACGAAGGATCGCTGTACGCTGATCAGCCGCACGACCGAGTTTTCTGTTAACTGGCATCTTTATATCCTCCTGATTATTCTTCTTTGTCTGCGAGATGGAGACCCATCTCTTCAAGTTTTGCAACTACTTCGTCAAGAGACTTTGTACCGAGGTTTCTTACCTTGATCATCTCGTCTCTCGTCTTGGAGATAAGATCGCCTACCGTGTTGATGGCAGCTCTCTTGAGGCAGTTGTATGTCCTTACCGAGAAATCAAGATCTTCGATAAGCTTTCCGAGTTCGGAATTCTTCTCGCTCTTGGTCTCAATCGTCTTGAAGTTGAGTCCCACTTCCGTATCGGTAAGTGTCGTGAACAGGTTAAGGTGCTTGATCAGGTACTGAGCTGCGGCGGAAAGCGCCTCGTCAACCTGGATAGTACCGTCAGTCCATACTTCGAGAGTAAGGCTGTCATAGTCTGTCCTTTCGCCGACACGGGTATTCTCGATCGTGTAGTTGGCTCTCTTTACAGGTGAGAAGATGGAATCGATAGCGATAACACCTATCACCTGATTTGCATTCTTGTTCTGCTCGGCTGTGTTATATCCGCGGCCGGCGCTGATCGTGAGTTCGATAAATACCTTGGACTCGCCGTTAAGATGAGCGATAACGTGTCCGGGATTCATGATCTCGACTTCGTCATCGTGAACGATGTCGCCTGCCGTGAGCTCACCGGTCCTGCCCTCTGTTACGCTGATGCATACAGTCTTGGGGGAATCCGTGTGGAGCTTGGCGCGTACGCCCTTGATATTGAGGATGATCTCAGTCATATCCTCGATGATGCCGGGCACGGTCGAAAACTCATGATGTATATTGTCGATCTTGATTGCAGTAACTGCAGCTCCCGTCAGAGAAGAAAGCAGAACACGACGAAGGGAATTACCAAGTGTCGTACCGTAACCGCGCTCCAGCGGATATACGACGTATTTGCCATAAGAACCATCTTCACTTAATTCAGCACATTTAATGGTAGGCTCTAATATATCGTTCATTTTTTTCCTCCTTGGGTTAAGCTTTTTTGTGGTGGACCGATAAGTTATTACTTGCTGTACAACTCGACGATAGCAACTGCGTTAACAGGTACATCGATCTGGTCTGCTCTGGGGATTGCAACTACTTTTCCCTTAAGGTTGTCGATATCGCTTGTGAGCCACTCGGGAATAAGTCTTCCGCCTGTAGCCTCTGCAATATCCTTATATCTCTGAGAGCCTCTTGCGCTCTCCTTGACTGCGATCTCATCACCGGGCTTTACCATGTAGGAAGCAATGTTTACGATCTTGCCGTTAACTGTTACGTGTCTGTGGCTTACGATCTGCTTTGCCTCGTCTCTCGTTCTTGCAAAACCGAGTCTGAAGATAACGTTATCAAGTCTTGTCTCAAGGAGGATCATAAGGTTTTCACCCGTTGTGCCGTACTTGAGCTTCTGAGCCTTCTCGAAATAGTTTCTGAAGGGCTTCTCAAGAACGCCGTAGATGAACTTTGCCTTCTGCTTTTCCTTAAGCTGCATTCCATACTCGCTCTGCTTTCTGGGACGCGCGTTTCTGTTTCTTCTGGATTTCTTGTCTATTCCCAAGAATGCGGGCTCAATATCAAGAGCTCTGCATCTCTTAAGGACAGGTGTCATATCTCTTGCCATCGCTGATTCCTCTTTTCTTTACAAATTGAAATGATAGGCCGACAGATGATTATACTCTGCGGCGCTTGGGAGGACGGCAACCGTTGTGGGGAACGGGAGTAACGTCTTTGATCATTGTGATCTCAAGACCTGCCGTCGCAAGTGCTCTAACTGCGGATTCACGTCCGGCACCGGGGCCCTTGACGAAAACCTCTACAGTCTTCATGCCGTGATCAACAGCCTTCTTTCCTGCATCCTCGGCAGCAACCTGAGCTGCGAAAGCAGTACCCTTACGGGAACCCTTCATGCCCTGCTGGCCTGCGGAAGCCCAGGAAATAGCATTTCCCTGAGGATCTGTGATGGTCACGATGGTATTGTTGAACGTAGCGTGGATATGTGCATGTCCTGCAACGATATTCTTACGCTCACGCTTCTTGGGCTTTGTAGCCACTCTCTTACCTGATGCTTTTGCCATAAAAAGTGTCCTCCCTTACTTCTTCTTGCCTGCGACAGTATGCTTAGGTCCCTTACGGGTACGTGCATTTGTCTTTGTGCGCTGGCCTCTGACGGGAAGACCCATTCTGTGACGGCGGCCGCGGTAGCAGCCGATATCAGTGAGACGCTTGATGTTTCCGGCGATCTCTCTCTTAAGATCACCCTCTACTGTGTAATTGTTTTCGATTCTGTCACGGATCTTAGCGACTTCATCCTCTGTAAGATCCTTTACCCTTGTGTCGGGGTTAAGTCCGGTATCTTTGATGATATCGGATGCGCTTGTCGTACCAATGCCGTAAATGTACGTAAGAGCAATCTCTATTCTCTTATCGTTCGGCAGATCAACACCGGCAATACGAGCCATTTAATGTACCTCCATTAAGTGTTTAAGTGTTTTTCAAATTTATATATACGACACGCGATCAGGAACCCTCGGGTTAGGAGAGGCAGCCGCCCCTACACGTGTAATATCCAATAAATTCTCGTCTTTTTCTCTTTTCTTTTTCCGGGCGGCGAAGCAGTGCTGCCCGCGACACTAGACAGGGCTAAATCTGTCCGCAGTCGGTCTTTGTCAGATGTCTTATCCCTGCTTCTGCTTATGCTTGGGATCGGAACAAATGATCATTACTTTGCCATTGCGACGAATGACTCTGCACTTCTCGCACATAGGCTTGACTGATGGTCTTACCTTCATTTTGAACCTCCTGCTGTTTTCTTCACGCAAAATTAGGCGCTTTTACGCGCACGCTAATATATTTTAGCAAAAAATCTCAATTTGACAAGAGTGAATTTTTAATTTTTTCCTCTCCAGGTGATACGTCCTCTTGAAAGGTCGTAGGGAGACAGTTCCATCGTCACCTTATCACCGGGCAAGATCTTGATGTAGTTCTGGCGGAGCTTGCCGGAAATGTGGGCGAGCACCTCGTGACCGTTGTCGAGCTTAACCTTAAACATGGCGTTCGGCAAAGCATCGGATACGATTCCCTCTACCTCGATAACATCCTCTTTTGACATTAGATATCCTCCTCAAATGTTGTCATAACAGGTCCTTGATCTGTGATTATCACTGTATTCTCGTAATGGGCCGCGGGAGATCCGTCGAGAGTCTCGACCCTCCAGCCGTCATAGCCCAGGGTGACATTCCTGTTTCCCATCGTGATCATAGGCTCGATACAGAATGCCATACCCTTCTTGATCCTGGCTCCCCTGCCGGGCTTGCCGTAGTTGGGGACCTCCGGATCCTGATGCATCTCACGTCCTATGCCGTGACCGGTAAGCTCTCTTACGACGCCGTATCCGAAAGACTCGGCATGCTGCTGCACCGTGTAGCTTATATCTCCGATGCGGTTGCCTTCGACAGCTTTCTCGAGGCCCTTAAAGAAACATTCCTTAGTCCTCGCGATCAGGAGGTGCTTCTCTTCCGATACCTTGCCTATTTCAAAAGTCCTCGCCGCATCGCCCATGAATCCGTCAAGCTCGGCGACAACGTCACATGTAACGATATCGCCTTCCTTTAAGATCTCAGAGTCGGAAGGGATGCCGTGAACGACGACTTCATTGACCGAAGTACAGATAGCAGCGGGAAAAGGCGGCTCTCCGTATCCGATACAGGGCGCCGTTCCGCCTGCTTCCCTGATGATCTTCTGCGAGAGAAGATCGAGCTCGAGCGTGGACACTCCGGGCTTCGCGGCCTTGGCGAGCTCCTTGAGCACCAGGGCGACCAGCCTTCCGGCTTTCTGCATCTTGATAAGTTCTTCGTCAGTCAGGATCTCGATCATCTTATCCTCCAAAGGATCAAAGAACGCCCTTGCTCTTGAGACCGGCCTCTATCTGTGAAACGCAGATATCGGAATCCTTGCCGTTGTCGCCTTCTACGATGAGACCCTTCTCATTATAGAAATCGATAAGAGGCTGAGTGTTCTTATAGTATGTCTCGAGTCTGGCCTTGACAGTCTCCTCGTTATCATCGGCTCTCTGAACAACATTGCCGCCGCAAAGATCACATACGCCTTCAACGGCAGTAGGCTTGAACTTGACATTAAATGAAGCTCCGCACTTCTCGCATACCCTTCTTCCGGATACACGGTCCTTGATGATCTCATCGTCTACAACGATAGAGAGTACGGCATCGATCTTCTCGCCGCTTCCTTCGAGCATCTCATCAAGCGCCTTAGCCTGAGCGATCGTCCTCGGGAATCCGTCAAGGATATAACCCTTTTTGCAGTCATCCTGGGAGAGTCTGTCCTGTACCATCTTAACGGTAAGTGAATCGGGTACGAGAGCACCTTTGTCGATATAGCTCTTTGCCTCGACACCCAAAGGAGTGCCGTTCTTGATATTGGCTCTGAAGATATCTCCCGTGGAGATATGAGCGAGAGAATACTTCTCGCGGAGTACTGTTGCAGTTGTTCCCTTACCTGATCCGGGAGCACCCAAAATGATAAGCTTCATATTCTTTGTTTCCTCATTTCTTTTCTCATAATCGCAAACAACGGCCCGGCAAACCGCCGGACCGTTATTCAATATACTTTATTTTTCGGCATCAATCAAGGAAACCTCTGTAATTTCTCGTTACAAGCTGGCTTTCGATCTGAACTACAAGATCGTTGGCAACACCTGTAAGGATGAGAACCGATGTTCCTGCGAACCATACATTATCAAGATGTGTCGCGATACCGACAAGTGTAGGTATGATACATACCGATGTAAGGAAGAGACCGTCTGCCCAGTTGAGCCTGTTGGCTGTCTTGAAGATGAACTCCGTTGTGGGCTTACCGGGTCTGATACCGGGTATGAATCCGCCGTTCTTCTGAATGCTGTTACTTATCTCTACCGGATTGAACTGGATCATCGAATAGAAGAATGTGAATGCGATGATCAGGATAAAGTAGGATACGTAATAGAACGGGCCGCCAGTGAAGTCACGGAACCAGTTAACGAGCCAGTGCGTGCTGTTAGCAAAGAACATCGTGACGATCATCGAAGGAAGCGACAGTATGGACATGGAGAAGATAACGGGCATAACGCCGGACTGGTTGACCTTCAAGGGAATGTAGGAACTCTGTCCGCCGTAGAGCTTTCTTCCGACAGTCTTCTTGGAATACTGTACGGGGATCCTTCTCTCGGCATTCTGTACGAATACTACGAAGATGATGATACCGAGGCCTACGAGAGCAACGGCGATGAACATGAGAAGTCCAAGTGCGAATGCTCCGACGCTGTTCTGTACCTTACCGGCGACATCAGTCGTGGCATAGTACAGGTTAGCGGCATAATGCGGAAGCCTCGTAACGATACCTGCAAAGATGAGAAGCGATACACCGTTACCGATGCCCTTCTCGTTGATCCTCTCACCGAGCCATACTACAAAGCATGTACCGGCGGTAAATGCACTGATTACCAGGGCAACCGCAAGAGGCTTGGGTATTGTTGTGATCAAGGCCGATCTTGTGGACCAGCAGAAAAGGCATGCCTGAAGGAAAGCAAGACCGATAGCCGTATATCTTGTGATCCTTGTCATCTTCTTTCTTCCGGATTCGCCTTCCTTGGAGAGGTTCTCCAGGGCAGGTATTACTACCGTAAGAAGCTGGATGATGATGGATGCGTTGATGTAAGGCGTGATACCCATAGCAACGACAGTGACGTTCTTAAGTCCGCCGCCGCTGATGATATCCATCATCGAACCGATCTGGCCCCAGGAGTCAACGAGATTAGAAAAGATCTCTCTGTCGAGTCCTGCGACCGGGACAAGGCCTGCTACCATATATACACCCATGATTATGAGTGTATAGATGATCTTCTTGCGCAGTTCCGGAAGACGGAAGGCATTGATCAAGGTGTCAAATAAACCCTTCATTTATCAAACCTCCTGAGCCGTTCCACCAGCCTTCTCGATTTTTTCCTTGGCGGAAGCGGTGAACTTAGCTGCCTTTACATCGAGCTTCTTTGTAAGATCTCCGTTTCCGAGGATCTTGATGCCGTCATTTACCTTGGGCAGAGTGATGATGCCTGCCTCGGCAAGAGATGCTGCGGTAACCTCTGTTCCGTCAGCAAGCTTCTCAAGATCTCCTACGTTTACCTCGATATAATCGAGAGCGAAACGCTTGTTGTTAAATCCTCTCTTGGGCAGGCGTCTGTAAAGGGGCATCTGACCACCCTCGAAGCCGGGGCGTACGCCGCCGCCGGAACGGGCATTCTGTCCCTTATGTCCGCGACCTGCTGTCTTTCCGTTGCCGGATCCTGCTCCGCGACCCTTGCGGTATGCCTTTGCATTTCCGCAGGAAGAGATTTCGTTAAGCTTCATTTCTGTAATTCCTCCCTATCAACGGATTTCCTCAATGGATTTACCGCGGAGTCTTGCTACCTCTTCGACAGATTTAAGACTCATAAGGCCGGCCATTGTGGCGTTTACCATGTTGTTCGGATTGTTGGATCCGATGGACTTCGTTCTGATGTCTTTGATACCGACAAGCTCGCATACCGCACGAACAGGACCGCCGGCGATGATACCGGTACCGGATGTGGCGGGCTTCATAACGATCTTGGCTGCGGAGAACTCACCCAGTGTCTCGTGAGGGATCGTTCCGTTAACAACAGGTATCTCAACTATGTTCTTCTTTGCTTCCTCTACGCCCTTGCGGATAGCGTCGGGAACCTCGGCAGCCTTACCGATGCCCTTTCCGACGTGTCCGTTCTCGTCACCTACGATAACGAGAGCTGCGAAGCGGAAATTACGACCACCCTTAACGGTCTTGCTGACACGACCGATGTGGATGACCTTCTCTTTTAATTCAACACTGTTAGGATCAAAAGCCATGTAATTATCTCCTCCTGATTAGAATGAGAGTCCGGCTTCACGAGCCGCCTCTGCGAGAGCTGCTACTCTTCCGTGGTAGATGTATCCGCCACGATCGAAAACAACTTCCTTGATGTCCTTGGCGATGGCACGCTCTGCAACGAGCTTGCCTACTGCGGAAGCAGCTTCCTTGTTGCTGCCGTTAGCCACGGAGGACTTGACATCCTTATCAAGGGAAGATGCGCTTACAAGCGTAATGCCCTGAGTGTCATCTATGATCTGAGCATAGATGTGGCTGTTGCTCCTGAATACGCACAGACGAGGGCACTCGGCACTGCCGGCGATCTTCTTGCGCACACGGAGATGCTTTCTTTTACGAATTTCGTTCTTATCAACTTTGTTAATCATAATTAGCGCCTCCCCCGATTACTTCTTAGCTCCGGTCTTGCCTTCCTTGATTCTCAGGTGCTCATCGGCATACTTGATACCCTTGGCCTTGTAAACATCAGGAATTCTAAGCTTACGGATCTTTGCTGCGGTCTCGCCTACGAGCTGCTTGTCGGCACCCTTAACGATGACCTGTGTCGCGGAAGGTACTTCGATCTCGATGCCCTCGGGCTCCTCGACCTCGATGGGGTGTGAATAACCGAGGTTAAACACAACCTTCTTACCCTGCTTTGTTGCCTTATAACCGACACCGTTGATCTCAAGTGTCTTCGAGAAACCCTCGGAAACACCTACAACCATGTTGTTGATGAGGGAACGTGTGAGTCCGTGAAGAGCTCTGTGAGCCTTATCATCGGACGGTCTTTCAACTGTAATAACGTTTCCGTCTACCTTAACGGTCATATCGGGATGAACATCGAGCTCAAGTGTGCTCTTGCCACCCTTTACGGTAAGGTGCTGGCCGTCGAGCTTTACATCAACGCCTGCGGGAACCGTTATCGGCTTTCTACCGATTCTGGACATATTTTTTTCCTCCTGCTCTTTAGATTGTGCCCCGTCCTGCTATGTCTCGGGCAAGACGGTGCTTTTCAGAGATGTATAAATTTCTTTTTTAAGAAGAAATTATTACCAAACGTAAGCGAGAACCTCGCCGCCGACTCCGAGTGATCTTGCCTTCTTATCCGTCATAACTCCCTTGGATGTGGAGATGATGGCGATACCGAGGCCGCCCAGAACGTAAGGAAGGTTTTCCTTGTCCGCATAAGTACGGAGACCGGGCTTAGAGATCCTCTTGATACCGGAGATAACGTGCTTCTTTCCGGAATACTTGAGTGTGATGTTGATAACGCCCTGCTTGTTGTCTTCCTCGCACTCGAACTTTGTGATGTAACCTTCATCAACAAGGATCTGAGCGATAGACTTCTTCAGGTTGGAAGCGGGAACACTTACAGTGGGGTGTCCTGCATTTCCGGCGTTACGAATTCTCGTAAGCATATCTGCTATAGCATCTGTAATCTGCATTTTGATTTCCTCCTTACCAGCTGGCTTTCTTTACACCCGGGATCTGGCCCTTGTATGCCAGGTCACGGAAGCAGAGACGGCAGATGCCGTACTTGCGGATGTAAGAATGAGGTCTTCCGCAGAGCTTGCAGCGGTTGTGCTGCTGTGTGGAAAACTTCGGAGTCTTCTGTGCTTTAAGGATCATTGACTTCTTTGCCATTTAATATTTCCTCCCAATCACTTGCGGAACGGCATGCCCATGAGCTCAAGAAGCTTCTTGGCTTCTTCGTCGGACTGAGCCGTTGTAACGATGATGATATCCATACCGCGGATCTTATCGATCTTATCGTAATCGATCTCAGGGAACATGAGCTGCTCCTTGATACCCATGGCATAGTTACCGTGACCGTCGAAAGAGTTAGGATTTACTCCGCGGAAGTCACGAACTCGGGGAAGAGCGATGCTTACGAGCTTGTCGAGGAAATAATACATATTATCTCCGCGAAGCGTAACCTTGCATCCGATCTTCATTCCTTCTCTTAACTTGAATGCAGCGATGGACTTGGAAGCTACTGTAGCTACAGGCTTCTGTCCTGCGATGATACCCATGTCTCTCATGGCGTTGTCGAGTGCCTTGGGGTTATCCTTGACTTCGCCGACACCCATATTGAGAACGATCTTCTCGATCTTAGGGATCTGCATTACGGAATCATACTTGAAGGCCTCTGCGAGTGCAGGTGCGACTTCAGATGTGTACTTTTCTTTTAATCTGGACATCTACTTTACTCCCCCTTACTTGGCCTTCTTGATCTGATCGATAACAGCGCCGCACTTCTTGCAGACTCTGTCCTTCGATCCGTCGCTGTTGACAACGTGAGCTACACGTGTAGCCTTGCCGCACTTGGGGCAAACGAGCTTAACGTTAGATGCATCTACGGAACCCTCACGGTCGATGATGCCGCCAACCTCAGTCTGTGATCTTGCCTTCTGGTGCTTCTTGATCATATTAACGCCTTCGACAAATACTCTGCCTGTCTCGGGCTCTGTCTTAAGAACCTTACCTGTGCTGCCCTTGTCCTTACCGGAGATAACGAGCACCTGATCGTCCTTCTTTACATGAATCTTATTAGCCATATCTTCGTTCCCTCCTTACAGTACTTCGGGAGCAAGAGAAAGGATCTTCATGTAGTCCTTGTCTCTGAGCTCTCTGGCTATGGGTCCAAAGATACGGGTTCCGCGGGGATTCTTATCTTCCTTGATGATAACTGCAGCGTTCTCATCGAACTTGATATAGGATCCGTCGCTTCTCCTTACACCCTTCTTTGTTCTAACTACAACTGCGCGTACGACTTCGCCCTTCTTGACCATACCGCCGGGAGCGGCTGTCTTGACGGAGCATACGATGACGTCGCCGATATTGGCGTACTTACGCCAGGAACCGCCGAGAACCTTAATGCAGGCAAGCTCTTTGGCACCTGTGTTATCGGCAGCTCTGAGTCTGGATTCAACCTGAATCATCTGATATATCCTCCTTTAGCCTGCATTACTTGGCTTTCTCTACGATCTGAACAAGTCTCCATCTCTTATCCTTGGAGATAGGTCTTGTTTCCATTACCTGAACCTTGTCGCCCTTAGCGGCCTCGTTGTTCTCGTCGTGAGCCTTGAGCTTGTAGGTTCTCTTCATGATCTTTCCGTATAGAGGGTGCTTAACGTGCTCTACTACAGAAACTGTTATGGTCTTGTCCATCTTATCGGATGTAACAATACCGACTCTGCTCTTTCTGAGGTTTCTTTCAGCCATCTTGCATTGTCCCCCTTAGTTTGCTGCCGCTTTGAGCTCTTGCTCGCGGATGATTGTCTTTACTCTTGCGATGTCTCTCTTAACAGATACGATCTGCTGAGGATTATCGAGCTGGTTCGTAGCGTGCTGGAAGCGAAGCTTGAAAAGCTCTTCCTTAAGAGAAACGAGTTCTTTCTGAAGTTCTTCAGTTGACTTGTTACGGATCTCATCAGCCTTCATTTACCTGTTCCTCCTTCATTACGAACTTTGTCTTGCAGGGAAGCTTGTGACCTGCAAGTCTCATAGCCTCTCTGGCCTGCTCCTCTGTTACGCCTGCGATCTCAAAGAGAACTCTGCCGGGCTTAACAACTGCTACCCAGAACTCAACGGAACCTTTACCGGAACCCATTCGAGCCTCGGCAGGGTGCTTTGTTACGGGCTTGTCGGGGAAGATCTTGATCCAGACCTTACCGCCTCTCTTAACATATCTGTTGATCGCGATACGGGCTGCCTCGATCTGATTGCTCTTGATCCAGCAAGGCTCTGTTGCGATTATTCCGTAATCACCGTATACAACCTTGTTGCCGCGGGTAGCCTTACCCCTCATGCGACCTCTGTGCTGCTTTCTGTGCTTAACTCTCTTAGGAAGTAACATCAGATCTCTCCTCCTTCCTTCTTATCGGTCTTCTTCTCGGGAAGGACCTCACCGTTATAGATCCATACCTTTACACCGATAACACCGTATGTTGTGTGTGCCTCGGCAAAACCGTAGTCGATGTCTGCGCGAAGTGTCTGCAGAGGGATCGTACCCTCGTGGTAGGACTCGGATCTAGCGATCTCGGCACCGCCCAGACGGCCGGAAACCATTGTCTTGATACCGAGGATATCCTGCTTCATGGCAGAACCCATAGCCTTCTTCATAGCGCGGCGGAAAGATACACGGTTCTCGAGCTGGGAAGCGATGTTCTCTGCAACGAGCTTGGCGTTGGAGTCGATATTCTTGACTTCCTTGACCTCAACCTTGAACTCTTTACCGAACTTCTTGTTGAGAGCCTTTGTAAGAGCATCGATGCCTGTACCCTTGGAACCGATAACAAGACCGGGTCTTGCAACGTGAAGGATAACAGTGGGCTTATCGCCCTTACGCTCTATCTCGATCTTGCAGATGCCTGCAACGTTCTTTCTGCTCTCGTCGATGGGCTTCTTTGTGTTCTTGCTTGCATTCTTGATGATCACATCGGACTGCTTCATGATGTAGTCACGAACCTGCTTGTCCTCAACAAGGTAGGAGCTGAAACTCTTCTTGTCGGCATACCAGGTTGTGTCCCATTCCTTGATAACGCCTACTCTCAGTCCATGGGGATTAACTTTCTGTCCCATGCATTACCCTCCTTATACTCTTTCCTTGAGAACAACAGTAACGTGGCTTGTTCTCTTGTTGATTCTGTTAGCGGATCCTCTTGCTCTGGGGATGAACCTCTTGAGGATGGGACCGGGATTAGCGTAGGCATCAGCCACGTAAAGGTCGCCTCTGTTAAGACCGTTATTGTTTACTGCGTTTGCCTCGGCAGACTTAAGTACCTTAAGAAGTACGGGAGATGCTGCCTTGGGAGTATAAGTAAGGATCGCGATAGCATCATCGATGCTCTGTCCCTTGATAAGATCGGCAACGATCTTAACCTTACGGGGAGTGATGCGGATGTACTTTGCTGTAGCGATTCCCTGATCCTTGCCCATTCCGAGAAGCTTTCTCTGCTTCTTTGTGGGAACGGGAAGCTTGGAGCACTTGCTCGTACGGGATGCATAAGCTTCGAGGATCGCGTCGCGGTTCTTCTCGATATTCTCTTTGCTCAAAATAATCTTTTCCACAATAGTTCCTCCTTAGCCTCTGCCTGCCGTCTTCTCGCCGGCATGGCCGCCGAACTTACGTGTCGGAGCAAATTCGCCGAGCTTGTGACCGATCATATCCTCGGTAACATATACCGGAACGTGCTTGTGGCCGTCATATACAGCTATGGTGTGACCTACGAACTCGGGATAGATCGTAGAAGAACGTGACCATGTCTGAACGATCTTCTTCTCGTTTGCTTCGTTCAAAGCCGTGATTTTCTTCATAAGGGCTTCCTGTACAAAATAGCCCTTCTTTGTAGATCTGCTCATCTTGTACCTCCTTAACCCTTTCTGCTCTTAACGATGTATTTGTTGCTCTGCTTCTTCTTGTTTCTGGTCTTCTTACCGAGAGTAGGAACACCCCAAGGAGTAACAGGACCGGGAAGACCGATGGGAGACTTACCTTCACCACCGCCGTGAGGGTGGTCGTTCGGGTTCATGACGACACCTCTTACAGAGGGACGTACGCCCATGTGACGCTTACGTCCGGCCTTACCGATGTTAACGTTCTCGTGCTCTGCGTTTCCGATCTCACCGATCATTGCGCGGCAGTTAACGGAAACCATTCTGACCTCTCCGGAAGGAAGTCTTACCTGAGCATACTTGCCTTCCTTAGCCATGAGCTGAGCTCCGGAACCTGCTGTTCTTACCATCTGAGCGCCTTTGCCGGGCTTGAGCTCGATGCAGGAGATAACTGTACCTACGGGAATGTTAGCGATAGGAAGAACATTACCCTTGATGATATCAGCCTCAGCACCGCTTACTACGGTGTCTCCTACCTTAAGTCCGCCGGGAGCAAGGATATAAGCCTTAACGCCGTCAGCATACTGGATAAGAGCGATAAATGCTGTTCTGTTGGGATCGTACTCGATAGCCTTGACTGTTGCGGGGATACCGTCCTTAGTCCTCTTCCAATCGATGATACGGATCTTCTTTCTGTTGCCGCCGCCCTGGTGACGAACGGTGATACGGCCATAAGAGTTACGGCCTGCATGCTTCTTACCGGAAACAAGAAGGGACTTCTCGGGAGCCTTCTTTGTAAGCACAGAGTAGTCTGTGACTGTCATCTGTCGAACTGCCGGAGAAGTAGGATTAAATGTTTTTACTGCCATTTCTAGTCACTCCTTTACTGTCCGATTCCAAACTCTTCGATAGATGTCTTATACTTGGCGGAAACCTTAGCGTTCTTGCCGCCCTTCTCAAGATAAGTAACATCCTTGCCCTCGGTATCGATAGTAACGACTGCCTTCTTGAAGGAAGGTGTTCTGCCGTACTGATAACGCTGTCTCTTGAGCTTACCGTCATAGTTGGATGTATTTACGCTTGTTACCTTAACTCCGAAGAGCTTCTCAACAGCGTGCTTAACATCTGTCTTTGTGGCATCACCGGCAACCTTGAAAGTGTACTTGCCTTCTGCCGTCTCACCCATGGACTTCTCAGTGATCATGGGAGCCTTGATGATATCCTGCGGTGCCTTTGTCATACGTACACCTCCTGAATCTTCTCTGCTGCAGCCTTTGTAACTACAAAGCTGTCATACTTAAGGATGTCGAAGACGTTGATCGTGTTAACGACAGCAGTCTTAACATCGGGGATGTTCCTTGCGGAAAGGATAACCTGATCGTTCTTCTCTTCGGTTACGATAAGAGCGCCGCTCTCAGCCTTGATAGCCTTAAGAGCCTCAACAGCCTTAGCTGTCTTGATCTCGCCCAGGTCGAAGTTCTCAACAACGATAAGCTTGTTGTCAGCGAGCTTTGTGGAAAGCGCGGACTTCATAGCAAGTCTCTTGATCTTCTTGGGAACAGTGTAGCTGTAGTCCCTCGGCTTGGGTCCGAAGATGATTCCGCCGCCTACATACTGTGCAGAACGTGTGGAACCGTGACGGGCACGACCTGTACCCTTCTGTCTCCAGGGGCGCTTACCGCCGCCTCTTACTTCGCTTCTTGTCTTAGTGCTGTGTGTGCCCTGACGACGGTTAGCGAGCTGATTTCTGATAACTGCAGCGATAGCGCTCTGGTTAGGCTCGATCGCGAAAATGCTATCGTTGAGCTCGATGGAACCCGTAACGGCACCGCTAAGATTAACAATATCTACTTTAGCCATTATCTCTTCCTCCCGTCCTTACTTTGCCTTAACGGAAGTCTCAACTGTTACGAGACCGCCCTTAGGACCCGGGACAGCGCCTCTAAGTACGAGGATTCCTCTGTCTCCGTCAACCATTACTACGCTAAGGTTCTGAACTGTGCAGTTGACCGCACCCATGTGTCCGGGCATCTTCTTGCCGGGAAGAACACGTGCAGGCGTGGAGTTAGCACCCATGGAACCTACTCTTCTGTGATACATG
Source organism: Clostridiales bacterium (assembly GCA_017617295.1). Classification (GTDB taxonomy): domain Bacteria; phylum Bacillota; class Clostridia; order Saccharofermentanales; family Saccharofermentanaceae; genus Saccharofermentans. Next base: position 35,891 of record JAFZWN010000046.1, read on the forward strand.
GAACCGTGACCGGAAGGTCCGCCCTTCTGACCGTGACGCTTGATGTTACCTGCGTAACCCTTACCTTTGGATACGCCGCTAACGTCTACCTTGTCACCTACGACAAACATGTCAGAGACCTTGATCTCCTGACCGAGCTCATAATCTTCCTCGGTCTTGAACTCGCGGATATAACGCTTGGGTTCAACGTCTGCCTTCTTGAACTGTCCCTTGTCAGGCTTGTTAACAAGCTTCTCTCTGACAGAGCCGGTTCCGACTTTAACGGCCTTGTAGCCGTCATTCTCAACCGTCTTGTTCTGAAGTACGTACATAGGCTCTACTTCAATAACGGTTGCCGGGATAACGTTACCGTTCTCGTCGAACAGCTGAGTCATGCCGGATTTCTTGCCAATGATGAATTTCGTCATTCTCTCTTTCCTCCTATAGGTTATTGGTTCGCTTCGGCGCGAACATGACCTCGGCCGGGGTTTTGGCTTTGTCCCGACCGATTAAGTCTGCTTACTTTATCTCGATGGATATTCCGGCAGGCATGTCAAGCTTTTTAAGTACATCCATTGTCTTGGATGAAGGGTTGTAAACGTCGATAAGACGCTTGTGTGTTCTCTGCTCGAACTGCTCACGAGAATCCTTGTACTTGTGGGGAGAACGAAGGATCGTAACGATCTCCTTCTCTGTAGGCAGCGGGATGGGACCGCTGTAGTTAGCTCCCGTGCTCTGGATAGCGCTGATGAGTCTTGCTACGCTCTCGTCCAGAAGCTGATGGTCGTAAGCCTTGATCTTGATTCGAAGCTTCAGATTTGCCATGTTTTCTTTCCTCCAAAAATCTGTTTTATTATTTCAACCTTGTCGGGCGTTTCTTACTTTCCCATTCAAAAACCCAGATATCCAGTTACCGCACACGTGCGGCACTTTGGTTTCCGGGCAAACGTTCAAGTTATAACGCTGCCGGCCTTCGGCCGAAACCGCCGGGGATCTGATGTCCCGACCTGACTCCCTTCAAGTTACCCGCTTACCGTGCAGCCACCGCAAACGGCAATCTCAAAGTTCAAAGTCCACGCAACGCAAAGTCACGCGAGAACTATTGTACTCCGCAAAGGTCAATATGGCAATAGGGAATTTAAAAACTTTTTCGGGGATAGTGTTCTATAATGTATATATATAGAAAACCGGAGGGAATTCCATGAAAGTTACAGTAGACATCGCCGGCATAAAGCGCGACCTTCCCCTTTGCAGGATCAATGATAACACATATATCGCCGCATTCATATGTTTCGGTGATGCCGAGATAACGGAGCACGTGGCAAAGAAGATGCTGGAGCTCATCCCCTCCTCCAAATACGATTATATCTTCACGGCAGAGGCAAAGGGAATACCGATAGCACACGAGATGGCCAGGCAGTCAAACGCCGCCAAATATTTTGTCGCGCGGAAAGGGAAAAAGAACTATATGCCCGATCCGATCTGTGTTGATGACAGATCTATCACTACTCAGGGACTTCAGAAACTGTACATCGGAAGTGACGACGCCGCTCTCATAAAAGGCAAGCGCATCCTCCTCGTTGATGACGTGATATCGACCGGCGGCTCGCTTATCGCGATGGAAGAACTCGTCAGGCTCGCGGGAGGGATCGTAACCGGCAAGATCGCGGCGCTGGCCGAAGGCAACGCCCACCTGCGTGACGATATCAAGTATCTGCAGAGGATCCCCCTTTACGATAAGAACGGTAACCCGAAAGAATAAACAAAAGGCGCTCCCTTACGGGGACGCCTTTCGAAGTTCAAGCGATAAGGCCTGCCGAACGGCTCTCGGAAAGCTCCCGCCTTGCGTTTTGGAACACATAAGCGAATACTCCCGCATAAGCTGCAACTATACCTATCGCCATCACTACCATGGTGGCATCGCGCTGATAGAGCGCCGCTGCCACAAATCCCATAACACACAGCAATGCGACACCTGAGATCATGAGTGCCTTCTTTGTTTCCCGTGTCATCTTAGACATCCACCTCGCTTTCTTATAGTGTGCTATGCTCCCATAATAAATGGCGCCCGTAAACAGAGCGCCAAAGAACGGTAAAGAATTATTAAAGCCTGTTACCCGCTTAAACAGCTTGAGGATCCCGAATGGGCTCACGCCGAAGCATCTGCTTTCCACTCAATATCGATCTGCCGCTTATTCTTAACACAATCAGTAAGATACAGATTGATAAGAGTCTGATACGGGATCCCGGTCCGCAGCGCCTCACTCTTGAAATATTCGATAACACAGGGCGTGACCTTAAGTGTGATCTGCTTTTTGAGCTCCTTGGCATAAGGATTCTTAACAGCTTTATCAAAGTTAAATTCTTTCTCTAAAATGTAATCCGTCTGTTCTGTCATAATCCTATACTCCTCTCAAAATTTCTTTGTTCATTTGCAGTTGCTTTTCTTCATTCCACAAACATAGGCCCGTTCTATAATTAGAGTATAATTATATTATAATTATTCCCGAATAAACAGTATTATCATTTGATACTGATCACATAAAGAGGAACTGTTTTCCCGAATCTCTCCCTTAATGCTATAATCCTCATATAATCATGAATAAGGGAGAATCATCATCATGAATGAGTTATTGAGATTTACATCAACCGGAACGGACGGGGTCGAGATACTGTTCCCTCCAAAATACGATTTCGTTTTCTATGAAGATAAGCTGACTCTAGCAAAAAACGGGAAGTTTGTCAGAAACATTATGTATAAGGACATAAAGGAAACTGCTTTTATCCGTAAGATGCCGGGCGCCAAAAAGGGAACAGTGATCATCACCTGCCCTCCCCAGTTCGGCCTCAATATATATAAGGTAGATGAAGAAATATATAACAAGATCCGTGAGATCCTGGCTCCTTATCTGAAAAAGTAAGCAGAACGCATACCAACTTCCTTCTGGAGAAATATAAAGAAAAGATACCGGAGTGATCATTATCTGTTTCAACGGCGATCTGCCGTACCAAACATGAATCTCTTATACCTTTAAGCAGATTAACCCACACATGAACCCAGATCTCCCGGTTCACGGCCGAAAGTGGGTTATTTTGCCGAAAATAACCCAGCATTGAACCCAGATTCTTCAGTTCAGGACGATAGTTGGGTTAATATCGCTATACAGAGGCCGGATTAAGACCGATGCAGTAAACCAAGGTAAAACCTGATCAGATAAGCTCTCTGATCTCCTCAGGAGCAAAGTGATACTTCTTGTTACAGAAGTGGCACTCTGTGTCGATGCCCTTCTCATCTTCGGCGAGGGACTTAAGCTCGGTCTTTCCGAGAGCCGCCAGTCCCGCGGCCATCTTCTCCTTTGAGCAGTTGCACTTATAGCTTACGGGATAGCCGTCCATATAAGTCATGTCGGGATCGCCCATGAAAAGATCGAGGATCTTGGCGGGCGAGAATCCTTCTTCCATAAGGAACGTGATATCGGGGAAGCCGCCGTTGGCGCGCTTCTCGACATAGTCGATGTCTTCTTCGGTGGCGCCGGGCATCAGCTGGATCATCATGCCGCCGGCATTCATAACACCTTCGGGACCTATCTGTACTCCGAGGGCAACGACAGAAGGCGTCTGCTCGGAGACAGCCAGATAGTATGTAAAGTCTTCGGCGATCTCTCCGGTCTGAAGCTGGACCGTTCCGTTAAACGGCTCCTTAAGTCCTATATCCCTTATCACAGTGAGGGTGCCCGAGCCGACTGCCTCGCCGACATTGAGCTTGCCCGGATGGTGGTATGTCGCCTCGACCGAAGGTTCGGTGGGATAGCATCTGGCGTGGCCTTTGCTGTCGCAGGAACAAACCATTCCCTTGATCGGGCCGTCGCATCTGATTATCGTTGTCTGGGTATCGGTATCGTTCTTCATGTTCTCAGCGATAAGAAGGGATCCGGTAATAAACCTGCCGAGAGCAGCAGTGACGACATTGGAAGTCCCGTGGATACTGGCCATCTCGCGGACCATCTCCGTAGATCTTATTGCTACGGCTTTTACGTGACCCTTGAGAGCCACGGCCCTTATTATGTGATCCTTTTTCTCATCCTCGGGAACTCCCGGGGCAAAATATGTCTCGTTCATTATCTTGTCCTTCTTAATACGTATATATCACGTTCATTGTCGAATCCCGGCTCTTTATGGAGGATCTCCATACCGTTCTTTTCCGCCAGTTCCCGCCAGAAACTCCCGGAATAATACCGCTCATATACGGTAGTATCGGCGCGCTTATAGTCTATACCGTTATCCGAATAAAACAAGGTTATCTCCGAAGTACTGATCTCATCCGAATACGAATTGTTCCAAAGAAGGGTAACATTATCGAAGTCCTGAAAGAACACGTTGTCACCTAGGGTATCCTTCAGATTCTCCATTGTGGCGCAGTCGAAGATAAACAGTCCTCCGATGACCAGATAGTCCTTAAAAGAGGCGAATATCTTCTCAATATCGGATGGATCCGTTATATGGTTCAGCGTATCGGTCAGGCAGGTGAATACATCACATGCCCCGTAAAGTTCGATATTCCTGATATCCTGCTTAACCCAGAGAAGACCGGGGTGATTTCCCATGGCGACCTGAAGCATCCCTTCGGAATTATCGATGCCTATTGTATCGTATCCGAAGTCGTTTGCCAGTGAAGCGGTGATATTTCCCGTGCCGCATCCGAGATCTGCCAGGACCTTCGTGCCGTTTGGACCTTCGCCGCCCGTTTGGCAAAACATTTTTATGAGCGAATCCACAGTGCCTGCGATCTTTACCGGATCGAGGTCACTCTGCATGGGTTCGTAATATTCTGCTATGAGGTCGTAAAAATCCCTGCTCATCGTACGAGATAAGCTCTCGGATCCACAGCCGTTCCCCAGGGACCGCCGGTCCTGACTTCAAAATGAAGGTGGGGACCCGTGGAGCCGCCGGTGCTTCCGACCGTGCCGATCGCCTGACCGCAGGAGACATAGTCGCCGCTATTGACAGTAATAGACTGGCAGTGTGCATAAAGAGTGTAAAGACCGTTGCCGTGATCGATGATCAGGTAGTTGCCGTAGCCGCTGCCGCCGGTGTTGGAATTGGGGCAGGGATATTCGACATAAGATACCGTACCCGAAGCTGCCGCGCAGATAGTGTCGCCGAAGCCGTCCTCGATATCGATACCGCTGTGGAACCTTCTGTCCTGATAGATGGGATGGATCCTGTAGCCGAACTCGCTTCCGACGGACCTGGACCATGTGGGCCACTGAAGCTGACCCGTCGTTGAAGAAGCGGGAGCCGTAGTAGGCAGAGGAACGGGAGTCGGTGTTGAAGTAGGCTCGCTCGATATCTCGAAAGCGGTCTCTTCGGTATCACCATTATCTGAAGGAACAGTATCGGACTGCTGTGTCTCAGTCTGTGTCTCGCCGGTCTGTTCGCTCGTTTCCGTAGTCTGGGTCTCCTGTGTCTCCGAAGTCGTCTCATCAACATGCGTATCCGTGGGATCGTCTATGACCTGAGGCGCAGGATTGGTCTCTGCCGCGATATTATACTGGGAAATGATCTCGTTTTGCATCTGCTCGATCTGGGCATTAAGAGACGATACGGTTGAATTGAACTGTCCCGCAGTCTGCTCGGCCTCGGAAAGCTGGGCGTTCAGGTCGTTGATAGTCGCACTCTGTATACCGATCTCTTCCTCTATCTCCTCGATCTCGGCGAGCTTGTCGTCAGCAGCCTGCTCGGCGAGTTCGGCTTCCTGCAATGCATACTCGCTCGCAAGGCGTGCGAGATCGAGCGCCTCTTCCATGCTCTCGACAGCCTGCTTATCGGAATCGGCTATCAGGGAGATTATCTCGATATTTGTAAAGAATCCCGCAAGCGAATCGGAATCAAGGAGTATCTCCAGATATGACTTGTTCTGGAATTCGAACATTACGGAGAGCCTCTCCTGGAACATGAGCTCGGTCGCTTCAAGATTCTCCTGCGCTTCCACATATCTTTCGAGAGCTTCAGCCTTGGCAAGACATGCTGCGGCATACTGGCTCTGAAGGAGCTGATACTCGCCCTGTCTCTCTGTCTCGAGTTCCTGAAGCTCGTTTATCTGTCCGGTCACCTGATCGACCTGATCGCGAAGCTCGCTGACCCTGGCGGCAGCCGCCTGTGCTCTTGCCATCGCTTCGTCGCGCTCGCGCCTTGTCTCTTCGAGATCTTCTTCACTTGCGCGTTCGAGCTCGACGAGATTTAAGTAATCAGGAGCCGCATAGACAAAAGGCTTCTGCGTAAGAGCAAATGCCGGCAGTGCAAAAGATACTGCCGTTATGAGAGCGACCGCTTTCCTTTTCTTTCCCTTTAATACCATCTTTGACATGTCACACCTCTATATATTTTCTTACAGAGATCCCACTTCCGACAGAACCTATGATGATGCCCATGAACGCACAGATGATGAGGATCAGCCACATGAGGCTCCTGGCGGGAAGGAGCGCATAGAAACTGCCCGGATCCTGATTGGCCATGACCGCATAATAGATCTGTCTGTATGCCACCGTTGTTATTACCCACGCGCATAATGCGCTTATCAAACCTACGATCGCGCCTTCGATAATATAAGGCATCCTGATATAGAAGTTCGTCGCACCGACAAACTTCATGATCTCGATCTCTCCTGCTCTCGAATAAACAGAGATCCTTACCATGTTCGATATGATAAAGAGCGCGATGACAAAGAGCACGAGGAACGAAACGACTGTTGCGATATTTACTCCGTTACGCGCCTTGGTGAGGAACGACATTACGTTGCTCTCCTTATTGACCTTGTTGACACCCGGCAGAGTCTGAAGGGTGCTCACCACCTCATCAGCCATCGACGGATCGCTGATCTGGATATTGAACGTATACGGAAGATAGTTCGTGTAATCAAAATCATCCAGAACGGATGAACTGTCCTTGAGATTATTCTTGAACTCGATATAGTTCTCTTCGGGAGATCTCTTGATGTAATTGATGATGCGCTGATCCGCGGCGATCACCGACTCCGTAAACTCAAGTTCCTCAGGTGTGGTATCGAGCCTCATGTAGATCTCGATGGGAGGCTGCTGTGAAAGCTTACGCATTATATTTCTCGCATTCGTCGAGAAGATAAAGAACGCACTCATGATCGTGAGCATCAGAAGGATAGTGGTAACGGATGCCACCGTGACAAGAGGGTGTCTGGCTATTCCTCTGAAGCCCTCCTTGACTGAATTAAAAAATGCCCTGATGCTCAATTGTCATCCTCCTGAATATCCAGATCAATGAATTCATCGCCCGAAGATGCGGCCTTCATCCACTCGTCGCCGTCATCGTCATCATCATCGGATACACGCTTGCCGAAAGTATCGTCGGTATCAGGATCTTCCTTCTTATCAGAAGCGGGATCCTCCCTGACCTCATCACCGAAAACAGGAACTTCTTCTATATCGGATCCGTTTTCGGTATCTTCGGAAGTTTCTTCCTTTTCATCGTTCTTAGTTTCTTCCTTAAGTTCAGATACGGAAAGTTCTTCAGGGACTTCCTGAACCTCTTCTGCTTCAGGATCTTCCTGAGACATCTCTTCTTCGGAAGACTCGCTCTCGGGCTTCCCGGTCATGCGCGAAGCGGCTTCCTTAGCCTCTTCTTCCTCTTCATCCTTCCCGGCATCGTCTCCGAAAAGAAGGAGGGAACTTTCCTCCGCCTTATACTGATCGTCGTCGAAGGAATCAGAATAATCCGCATCGTCGCTAAAGGAAGGATCATCTCCGAAAGCCACATTAAGGGTATCAAGAGAAGCAACCGGCTCCTCTTCGGGGATATCCTCATATCCGCTGCTCTTCTTGTCCCTGATGACGCGGCCGTCACGAAGCTCGATGACTCTCTTCTTCATGCGGTCGACGAGGTTACTGTCGTGGGTACATACGATTACGGTCGAACCGCTCTTGTTGATATCAAGGAGCAGCGCCATTATGCTCTCCGACGTCTCGGGATCGAGATCTCCTGTAGGCTCGTCAGCTACTATTATCCTGGGATTGTTTACCATGGCCCTCGCAATGGCCACTCTCTGCTGCTCACCGCCCGACAGTTCCTGGGGATAGCTGTCCGCCTTGTCCTTCAGGCCGACAACGCTTAAGACGAGCTGGACTATCCTGTTGAGGTTCTGTCTCGGGATCCCTACGATCTCGCCCGCGAAAGCGATATTCTCGGAAACGGTCTTTGATTCGATGAGCCTGAAGTCCTGGTAGATCATGCCTATCTGACGGCGCAGTACGGGTATAAGTGCTCTGGACATCGACGCTATGTCAAAGCCGTCGATGAGCACTTCGCCCTCCTCGGGGACTTCCTCTCTTGTTATACATTTCATGAGCGTGGACTTTCCCGATCCGGATCTTCCGATTATGAATACGAACTCCCCGCTCTCTATCTTAAAACTGACGCCTCTTAAAGCATCAACGTCGGTATCTCTCTTTGAAGTATATGTCTTGTGTACATCACAAAATTCAATCATCTGATCATGTTATCCTTGCTGGTCTCAAGATATTCGAGATACGTCCTGACCATCGAAGCCATCTTGAAGAGGACCGCATCATCGAAAGACCTTAAGTCAAGGCCGGTGTTCTTCTTGACCTTGTCGAGTCTGTATACAAGCGTATTCCTGTGTACGAACAGCTCTCGGGAAGTCTCGGAACCGTTAAGGTTATTGGCAAAAAAGCTCTCGATGGTGGCAACGGTATCTTCGTCGAGCGTCTTATACGCTTCGTTGGGGAATACCTCATCAATAAACATCTGACAGAGCGTGGCGGGAAGCTGGTAGATCAGACGTCCCAGTCCGAGCTTGTCATATCTGGAAATATAGCAGTTCTTCTCAAAGATCTTTCCTACACGGAGTGCGAGCATGGCATCCCTGTAGGATTTGGAGATGTGCTGGAAGAGATTAACGAAAGAACCGACACCGATATAAGCGGTGCAGCCCTCGTTCTCCAGACAGTCGAGAACGGATCTGCTGTTGCTCTCGATAAATGTATTGCGGTCATCCTCGGAAGTGATGGCCTCCTCGGCATCGAAAACGATGATGATGGTCGTCTCATCCATGGCAAGAACCGAAGCGACTTCGGAATCGGAATAGAGGTTCTGAAGTATCTCGAGAGCCTCGACGCAGTCTTCCCTGGATGTCCTTACGACCATAACGAGCCTGGCAACATTACAGTTGATCTTGAACTCTCTGGCCTTGATCGGGATCTCGCCCTGAAGCTCGTTCTCGAGAAGGACATTCTTCGTAAAGAGCTCACGCTCGGCATCCGTTCCTCTTTCCTTGATGGCGGTCTTGACCCACTCGCCTATAAGCTCAAGGCAGACTCTCATCTGAGGATTGTCACTGTCAACAAAGAGGATGTATTTGAACTGATCGCCCACTGCGATCTTCATGTATGTCTTGTCTGCCGTGCCCGAGAAAACATCGTCGGACATCATTACGGCTCTGGCGGTCGAATCGACCTCTCCTTCTATCCCCGGATCCGTGGCCGCTATTACGAGCCCGTTGGTATCCATGACTCCCAGATTCTGCTTTATGATGTTCTTAGCCTGACGCATGCATTTCTTCAGTTCTTCCATAGGGCAGTACCACACTTTCCGAGAATAGTTTTTTACCAATAAATAATACCATTATTTTTCAATAAGATACAAGGCAGGCGACTTCTTGAAATATAAACGTAAAAAAGACCGGAGCATTTCGCTCCGGTCTTCGAAAGTCAATTATACCGACGTTCAGAACATCAGGAAATGATAGACTGCTCTGTATCCTTATCGAAGATGTGGATACGGTTGGTGTCGATAGCAAGGTCAACAGCCTGACCAACTGTGGACTGGGATGTTGTAGGGTCAACTCTACATGTAAGAGGAAGAGCTCCGTTAACCGTAACATAGAGATATGTCTCGGCACCGAGCATCTCAACGACGTCGACATCAGCAACGAATGCTGTCTCAGGGTGATCTGTAACGAATGTTGCTTCGTCTGTGATAGCCTCAGGACGTACACCGAAGATAACTTCCTGACCATCGCGCTCCATAACTTCCTCAACTGCATAACGCTCGGGAAGCTTAACGGTAACGTTCTCGAAGGAGATATAAACGTCAGAACCCTCAACATTGATAACGGCGTTGATGAAGTTCATGGGAGGCATTCCGATGAATCCTGCAACGAATGTGTTGACCGGGTTATCGTAGAGCTCCGTAGGAGAATCAACCTGCTGGATGAATCCGTCCTTCATAACAACGATCCTGGTACCCATCGTCATGGCCTCTGTCTGATCGTGTGTAACGTAGATGAACGTTGTCTTAAGTCTGTGGTGAAGCTTTGTGATCTCAACACGCATCTGAACACGGAGCTTAGCATCGAGGTTGGAGAGAGGCTCGTCCATCAGGAATACCTTAGGATCACGGACGATTGCTCGACCAAGAGCAACACGCTGTCTCTGACCACCGGAAAGAGCCTTGGGCTTTCTGTCGAGAAGGTGCTCGATCTCAAGGATCTTAGCTGCCTCGGAAACTCTTCTGTTGATCTCGTCCTTGCTCATCTTACGGAGCTTAAGAGCGAATGCCATGTTGTCACGTACTGTCATGTGAGGATAC
>JAFZWN010000047.1 GCA_017617295.1 Clostridiales bacterium
ATCCCGATCTTCCACGATGACCAGCACGGTACAGCTGTTATCACTCTTGCAGGTATGATGAATGCCCTTAAGCTCACAGGTAAGCACATCGACGATATCTCCGTAGTAGTTTCCGGTGCCGGAGCAGCTGCTATCGCCATCACAAAGCTCCTTATCTCCAGAGGTCTGAAGGATGTAGTCCTCTGTGACAGGAGAGGTGCTGTTTATAAGGGAAGAGGCCAGAACATGAACCCCGTTAAGAACGAGATCGCCGAGATCACGAACCAGCAGGGCAAGAAGGGCCTTCTCGCTGACGTTATCAAGGGTGCTGACGTATTTATCGGCGTTTCCGCTCCCGGCGTACTTACAGCTGAGATGGTAAAGACAATGGCTCCCAACCCCATCATCTTCGCCTGCGCTAACCCCACACCCGAGATCATGCCCGACGAGGCTCTCGCTGCAGGCGCAGCTGTTGTAGCTACAGGACGTTCCGATTTCCCTAACCAGGTCAATAACGTTCTCGCATTCCCCGGTATCTTCAGAGGCGCTCTCGATGTAAGAGCTTCTGATATCAACGATGCTATGAAGATCGCAGCTGCCGAGGCCATCGCATCTCTCGTTTCCGACGATGAGCTCCGTGCGGATTACATCCTTCCCGATGCTTTCGATCCCCGTGTCGGTAAGGCTGTTGCCGCTGCAGTTTCCAAGGCTGCAAGAGATTCCGGTGTAGCAAGACTCTGATCATTTTTGATTTTTGATCTTTCGAAAGGGCTGTGAAAAACCCGACGTCAAGTTCGGGGCTTCACAGCCCTTTTTAGTATGCATATAAATCGACATTGAGCAACACTTATCTGAACAGGTTCGTCTATAGAAACAGAGTGTGCGGAAAGGGATTTGTTCTATGAAGGATCGTTTAAGGAAAAAGATTGCAGCATGTATATGCGCGGCATTTGTTTTGGCAGGCACAGGGTGTAATTCGAAGAAAAACGTGACCAAGGAGCCGGTTCTGATCACAGCTGATTCTCTGTGGTATGACAGCGTTGAAGTCATCGTCGACAGTGATATAAACAAAGTTGAATATGAACAGATCGATACAAAGATTTTGGGCGTTGCCGGCGATAAGATACTGGCATATATAGACGGACACAGATACCACGATCCCGATGATACCGGGGAGTATTCGAGTTCTTTTCTGCGGATATACGATATGGAAGGTAATCTTACCGATGATATCGACCTGGAAGCAAAACTTTCCGAATATCGGGATCCTGACGGTACGGATCCCGGTATCCAGTTTGTGTATAACACCAATCCGCAGATACGCGGAGACAAGTTTTATCTCAGAGCTTTTTCAATGGCATATCAGACCGATGTTGAATTGTGTTTTGATATCGAAAGCAGGCAGTTCATCTCTTATGACAGGGAAGCCGAGAACTGGTTTTTCCTGGACAATATTACCGTTGAAGGGTATACGGTGGAGACCAGACTCGGATACGGTACGAGTCATTATGTCGATATCAGATCTCCTCAGGGCGATTTAATATCACTTGATCTTGACAGGGAACTCGCGGATATACGCCCGGTATTCTCTTTGGGCCGTTTCATATATCTGGGGGAAGGGAAGCTTCTATCTGACGCGGTACATACGGATCTGTCTACGGAACCCGTAATGATCGATATTATAAACGGGACGATATCATCTTTGACGGGGGACAGTTCTTACGATTGGATCAGTGACCTTGATATCGGGTCGGTTACTTATCTGGACGGCTTCGGGAATGTGGCTGTTGATTCTTACGGCGTAAATCTCATTAATACGGATACACATGAGATGGAGAGGATATTCCGGTTTGAAAACTGTAATGCCAACATTGTGGATATAAAAAGCCTGAATCTGATCTATATGGATGATGAACGCATGGTCTTTGCAGGACCGGTCATGCGGGGAGATATTTTCAATTCGGTTATGAGTTTGGATCAGGGGTTCATTATCCTTGATAAAGCCGACACCAATCCCAACGCGGGTAAGACACTTCTTACGGCCGCATATCTGCCGGGATCGCTGTCATATCCGACCGCCGAAGCCATAAGGCTTTTTAACGAACAAAGCGGGGACTCGATGATAGTGATAGATCAGAGATATACCCTGGAGACGCTGGGGGACCAGATCACTCACGATCCCGGCGAGACTGCTGAAGAATATAATCTGAAAGTCGATTCCGCCGTCATAACGGCTTTGTCGATCGACCTTATGGCGGGCGAAGGCCCCGATCTGATCTTCGGGTTCATACATAATACGCAGCTTGATTCGCCGGATCTTCTTATGGATCTCAAAGACTGTATCGACGGGGAAGAATGCTTTGCTAATGTTATCGATGCAGCCAAGACAGGCGATGCTCTGTATCAGGTTCCGCTGTGCTTTTCGGTTAATGGCATAATTACTTCAAGCGATAATGTCCCTTCGGGAGCGGTCGGTTTTACTTTTGAACAGTATCTTGATTTTATACACGGGCCCTGTAACGGAAACGAGCCTACGCGGTTGGGCAAAGTCGCTTTTCTGAATCTTTGCCTTCAGCAGATGAGCGACGCTTTTTCCTCTTCCGGAGGTTATGAATTCGATAATGAGGCATTCAGGGATCTCGTGGAGTTCACTAATGAGACTATTTTCGAGCCGGAAGAAGAGGAGTTCGATATCTATTCCGCGGCATATTCGTTTCAGATCGAAAATACATATGACAACGTCACTTCGGCATCGCAGATGATAATGGAGATGAGAGGCCCGATCGACGGATACAGATTAATGGGAGTGGCGTCGGAGGACGGAAGAGGGCCTCTTGCCTATGTGCTTGATTCCGTAGCGGTATCCGCTGCCACAAGTTCTCCAGCGGCTTGCCTGCGATTCGTAAGAATGCTCACGGGCCGGGAAAGTCAGGAAGCATATGCACGTACGGGATTCTCGATCAATCGGGCCGCATTTACCTCCGAGGCGTATCAGACGGTCCAAGATACCAACTACAGATACGATAACTATTACAGCCTGTATTTTACCGTTCAGAAGATGCGTGAATGGGGGGTCCCGACCGAAAGGCTTGATGAGGATGCTTTTGTAAATACGCTTCTTTTTTATGTTGACTCGATCTCGGGGATAGGCTACATGGATGCGCCCGTGCAGATGATAGTATCAGAGGAGATCCAGGCTTATTTTGCGGGACAGAAGACGCTTGACGAAGTCATAGGGATAATCGACGACCGAGTCGCTACATACGTCAACGAGAGACAGACCTGACGTCACCGATTTATATTTATTTTTTCCCCCGTTTATTATAAAATATTTCTTCGAAAGGATATTTAAAGGGGGGTAAGGGAAGATGGCAAGTAAATGTCCGAATTGCGCCGGTCCGCTCAGGTTCGCGCCTGATCAGGGCGCACTCTTCTGCGATAAGTGCGGCGGCATATTCAATCCCGAAGACATAGAAGTCGAGCACAGGGATCTTCTGGAGGATCAGGAGATAGTCTCGGGTTCGGAGGCTTACGGGTTTACCGATGAAGGCGAGATGGGCGATTTCAACGTCTATACGTGTAATAACTGCGGCGGTGAGATCGTAATAAACAGCACTGAGGCATCCACTTTCTGTATCTATTGCGGAAGTCCGAGCATCGTGTTCAGCAGGGTCTCCAAGTTCAGAAAGCCCAAGTTTATCATGCCTTTCAAGGTGTCAAAGCAGGAGGCTGAGAGCATCATCCGTAACAGGATCTCTCCGAATAAATATATTCCGAACGAGATCAAGAATTTCCATGTTGATTCCATAAGGGGTATCTATATCCCATATCAGGTCATCGACGTGGAATACCGTGATGCGCTCTTTATCCAGACAACTGTCGGATCCGGTAAGCACAGACGGACGGTCTATTACAAGAGGGCCGGTAAGTGCATGTTCAAGGATCTGCCTGTCGAGTCTTCGAGCAAGTTGAACGACGGTTCCAGCGTCAGGCTCGAGCCTTATGATCTTCGCGATCTGGTTCCTTTCGATGAGGATTATCTGACAGGTTTTTATTCCGATATGTGCGATCTTTCCAGAGAACAGCTTGATGCCACGATCAAGAAGAGGCTGTTCCGTATATTCCTTGATGAAGTAAAGAAGACGTGCCGCGGAAGCTACCGTACCAATCACTACACGAGGCCTTATATAATCCATCAGAAGGCTCCCGAGTATGCGATGCTTCCCGTATGGTTTCTTACGTTCTTCTATGAGAACAAACCGCATACCATTCTGGTAAACGGCCAGACGGGAAAGGTGGTCTGCGGACTTCCTTATAACGAAAAAAAGGTTACAAGAGATGTTATCATTTACGGTCTTCTTTGTTCTCTTCCGCTGGCATTTATCTGTGAACTGATCGGGTACGGGGCCATGACCAGCAAAGACAGTGACATCGGAAATCTGATCTTTTACGCGATAATCTTTGCTGTCTGCATGTTTGTCGGTGGAGCGGGTAAGTTCAAGAAGCTTCAGAATTCGATCGAGAAGACTCAGTCTTCAGCTACTTTCGGATTTGTAAAGAAAAGGCAGGGTTAATGATATGTGGATAATTTGGTTGATAATAGGTCTGGCTGCAGGGTTTGGCTGCGGATTGTTTATCGTCGCGGGCAAGGTTCAGAAATCAAACGATCTCGGAAATTCTGCCGGCGGTTTTAACGATTATGCCTCTACCGACATCTATTATGTTTGTAAAGAGGATCACGTAAGCAGAAGCAGTCTTGATAAGTATATCAAGACTTATGGCGATACCAAAAACTGGAGGTAATATTCTGTTTATCACGGACGGCAGCAGACATGGAACGGCTGCACGGCCGGATGATTTAATGTTTTGGGGTAGGTAAAGATGGCAAGTAAATGTCCGAACTGTTCTAATCCGTTACGGTTCGATCCTGATTACGGCGCACTTCTCTGCGATAAGTGCGGAGGTATCTTTGACCCGAAGGAGATCGAGACGGAGCAGAGGGATCTTCTGGAAGAACAGGAGATCGCGGATCTTTCAGAGATCTACGGAGGGCTTGATGAAGGGGAGACCTGTGATTTTCAGGTCTATACATGTAACAGCTGCGGCGGCGAGATATTCATAAACAGTACCGAGGCTTCGACTTTCTGTATTTTCTGCGGAAGTCCGAGTATCGTATTCTCGAGAGTTTCAAAGCACAGAAAGCCCGACACCATCATTCCGTTTAAGATCACCAGAGAGGAAGCCGGAAGTCTCATAAGAGCACAGATCAAGCAAGTTAAGAGTATTCCGTCTCAGATAAGGAATTTTGAGATCAGTGATATCAGAGGCATCTATGTACCTTATCTGATATATGATGTCGAGTATCGCGATGCACTTTTCGTGGAGGCTGAGGTAGGATCGAAAAACGCCCGCAGAAGCGCTTATTACAAAAGGGCAGGACGATGCGTATTTTCAGATGTTCCTGTTGAAGCGTCGGATAAGTTCTACGACGGATCGAGTATCTTTCTGGAGCCCTACGACCTTTCTCAGATGGTCCCTTTTGATGAGGATTACCTGACGGGATTTTATTCCGACATCTGTGATTCCGATAAAGCAGCGCTTGACAGACAGGTCAGAAACAGGCTCAGTGAGCTCTTTTCGGAGCAGGTAAAGAAGACGTGCCGGGGAAGAGCTCGTGTTATCAAGTTCAGAAGCCCCTCGATAAAGCACAGGAAGCCGCCCGTATATGCGATGCTTCCCGTGTGGTTCCTGACTTTCTTCTACGACGGCACTCCTCATACAGTTCTTGTCAACGGGCAGACGGGTAAAGTCGTCGCAGGACTTCCCTGGGATAAGAAGAAACTTGTCAGGGACACGGTGCTCTTCGGCTCCCTCTGCGCTCTTCCGTCGTTCCTCATAACCGGACTTGTGGCTTATGCCGGGATCAGAGGATTCAGTGCGGGCAGGCTTGTTCAGCTCCTTATCGAAGCGGGGGCTCTTGCCGTGATCATGCTGATATGCGGACTTACGAAGCTTAAGGAGCTTCAGAGTGCTATCGATAAGACTCAGTCACCGGCGACATTCAGTTTTGTAAGGAAAAGGCAGGGATAAGGTATGTGGATCATATGGTTTTTATTATGGATCATCGTGTCGGTAATGCTCGTTATCGGATTCGGTCTTTTTATCTCAGCGGGGAGGCTTCTGAAGTCAAATGACTTCGGTAACTGGAAAAGCGGGTTCTATGATCTTGTCTCCACGGATATCAGTTACGAGTGCTATGAGGATAATGTGCCGAAGAGTACGATCGATGATTTTATCATGGGATACGGCGATACGAAGAATTGGAAGTAAACTTTCTCCGTTTTTGAGGTATTATATATAGGATATATCATGAAACAGAGGTCATTCAATGTCTGATCGATCACGTGTGGCTATAATCGGGTGCGGCAGAGTCGCTGTCAAGCATCTGAAGGCAATAAAGAAACTGAAGAATAAAAGTGAGCTCGTCGCTCTTGTCGATGTCTCTGAGGATGCTCCCAAAAAGCTCCTGGAATCAGCCGGCTTTGATACATCGAACGTAAAGATCTTCAAGGACTATCAGGAGATGATAGATACGATGAAGCCGGATATCGTCGCCGTTACGGTTCCGTCCGGTCTACATTTTCCCATTGCCAAATATGCGATGGAACACGGCTGTAACCTTCTTCTCGAGAAGCCGATGACGATGTCGTCTTCGGAATCCCGTCAGATGATGGAACTGTCAAAGAGTACCGGGAAAAAGATCGCCATGGGACATATCTACAGGTATTTCCCGTTTGTCCGTATCCTTCGTGAGGATATCTCCCTCGGAGTATTCGGTAAGGTAACGCACGGAACGATCTATGCGCGATGGGGCCACGGCGATGATTATTATTCTTCTGCGGCATGGAGAGGAACATGGAAAGCGGACGGCGGAGCTCTTATGAACCAGACGATACATGCCATAGATCTTCTTGTATGGCTCATGTGTTCCGAACCCGTTGAAGCAACAGCTATGATCTCGCAGCGCCTTCGTAACATCGAGGCTGAGGATCTCGGTATGGCGGTACTCCGTATGTCCGACGGTTCTCTTGCTTCCGTAGAAGGAACGACAGCCACATCTGACAAGGATCATGAAGCGATGTTCACTGTGTTCTGCGAGAATGGCGTGATCAGTCTGGGCCTTAAGAAGGGGATACCTCAGCTCCATATAAGAGATGGAAAAGGAAAAAACCTCAACTTCAGATACATCAAACGTCATATAGCCAAGTACGGATTCGGATCTCTTCTTAATGCCGTAAATCCCCATACGGGTATATATGATGACCTTATAGATTCTATCGCTTCGGGCTCTGAGCCTGTAGCAGGGGCGCAAGCCGGATTCAGATCGGTCGATACGCTTATGGGTATCTACAGATCCGCCCGAGACGGACATACTGTCAGGCTGCCTCTTGAAGAGGACTTTTCTTCAACTGATATGGCAGGTTACTTTGATAAAAGATAACTTTAACAGCCTGAAAACAGGGCACTTTCCGGCAGTGTAAAAAACTTTTCAAAAAGGTGTTGACAGCCGTGAAAGCAATGCTATAATAAATAGGCTTGTTACGCACCATTAGCTCAGATGGTAGAGCAACTGACTCTTAATCAGTGGGCCCCGGGTTCGAGTCCCTGATGGTGCACCAGGAGTAAGACCCTTGCATCTGTACCGGTTGCAAGGGTCTTTTATTGCTTGTATACTGATTTTGTAAATGCTGTTGCCTAAGGTCGTTTTTGTGGCATTATTTGCAACATCGCTAATTGAATATTTCTCTTCGATAATATAATAAATCGATTGCCGGTAAGAAACTGAGAACGGCGATTTTGTTACCTTGCCCTCGAAAAGGATAAATGCTGTTTTGATGGTTTTTATTATTGTCATATTCTCGGATTGTTGAGAGATGCTTGGAAATATTGCGTTACAATGGGCAGCGTGTAGTTACCTGATCCTGACATTTATTGATTTATTCTATGGGCGCGGTTTATAATATCAAATATTCCTTATCTTTGCTTAAGTGACAGAATTAGTTTAAGATTACACAAAAAGAAAGATCCCATAACAGATAAACCTCTAAAAGTAAGGGATGGATATAGGAAAGGCCGGTAAGAAGATTGCCGGTCTTTTCTTTGCCGTACCATTAATGTTATCGATATAGTGATTGTGTCTGCAATAATGTTCAAAATACAGATGAAAAGCCAATATCTATTGCATATTTCTCTCAAATAATATAATAAACCTATCATCGAGTTTCAGGCTTTTCGTTGCGTTTTGTAACATTTTCAGCGAAAATGACAAAAACTATTATTGCCCTTATGGTTTCCTTTCTCTTGAAACCGTTTACCAGTATAGGATAAGCGGTTTTGGGGCGTTGCGATATTTTTGTTATTTTAGTCACATTTGATCTATTCTCTTTTTGGCGCTATTTTTAAATCAAGATTTCTTTATCTTTGATTAATATCTCAAAGTGGTTTAATATATGCCTCGTCTTCAAATTTTCAGATCTACAGGGGGGAATATGAGTCTTTCGAAAAAGTTCTTTGCTGCTTTTGTTTCGCTGATCATTGCGATCGCTTTTCCTTTGTCTGTTTTTGTTACGAACGTTAAAGCTGCTGATTCGGGCTATACTGTAAACGGCTACGGCAAAACAGGTGTCGTAAAGGATCCTGACGGTAATCCCATTGCCGAATACGGTTTCTGTCTTGATGTTACGCTCGGCACACCTCATGACAGCTCCTATGAGAGGATCTTAATGTCCGAAAGTATTTATGATGACGATACCAGAACGCTTCTGCTGTCTATGATGTATAACATGGACGGACTTCACGATTATGTAACTGAGCTCGGTAATACGAGTGATGTCTGCCGTAATTATGTAAATAACTATTATTCTAATGAAGGTATCAATTACTTCTATCAGTATCTTGTATGGGCTATAGCGTATCCTTATTCTGACGGTATGAATGTTGATAACAACGGGGAATATGTCGGATCATACTATTACAACAGAAGGGTTGCCGGATGCGGCGGTTATTCCTCGGATCCTTATAACGATCCCGCTTCCTATTATAATCAGTTTCTTGTTCCCGTATATAACTGGCTCAGGGCAAATGCTCCTTCCGACGATGTAGACTGCTATATCTATAATCCGACGTCCGAGCATATTCAGCCTATCCTCGGCGGTGCTTTTACAAAGGCAACGACAACTACGACTACAACGACTGAAACCGGTGCCCCATCGAGTGAATCTTCGCAGACGACTCCCGGATCATCTGAAAGTACGGAATCATCGCTGCCGACAGAGTCTTCTATTTCGACGGAGTCTTCTGAGTCCTCTGTTACTTCAGAGTCCGCTGAGACGACAATGTCAAGCGATACTTCCGTTGAGAGTTCTTCTCAAGATACAACTGATACTTCTGCCACATCCGAATCTTCAGAGCCGGTTCTGACTTCTTCTGATACTACAGTAACGGAATCTTCAGTTCCTTCTGAAACGAGCGACACTTCCTCTGAGTCATCCGGGACATCGGCGACTGTATCTTCAGAGTCCACTGAATCGTCCGCTGCCACATCGGTACTCAGCGCATCCAGACATCAGGATACTTCAGCCGCTCCTTCAGATAATACTTCTAATACTTCGACGAACAATGCCGTTACGTCTGCCGATAACTCGGTTATAGCTACCGGCGAAGGAGCTTCAGGACACGCGGTTACTTCTGTAATGCTTGTGTTAACCTCGATAGGTATATTCGCGTCGATAATGTATATCAATTACAAGAAGGGGACATCCGGAAACTGATAATATATGAAGCGCCTGCTTAAAAGTGCTGATCGATAAAGCTCTCG
>JAFZWN010000010.1 GCA_017617295.1 Clostridiales bacterium
CTTTGGAAGCCGTCAGGGCATTGGAGGCTTCCTTATGAGAAAGATGTTATCGCTGGCGCAGGTCGTAACGGCCACGCAGGGTGAAGTAATAAACAGGAACTGTCCCCCTGACGGAACCGTCTTTTTCGGCGGTGTCAGTACCGACAGCAGGACTGCGGGAGAGGGAGACCTCTTTGTAGCGCTGACCGGCGAGAAGTTTGACGGTCATGATTTCTGCGGGAAGGCCTTTGAAAACGGCGTCCGGGTATTTGTTGTCAGTGATGCTTCAAAGATCCCCGACGGCGGCATCGGCATCCTTGTCGGAGATACCCGTGTGGCGTACGGACGTATCGCCCGTCATTACAGGATGTCACTAAAGGCAAAGGTCATCGCCGTTACGGGTTCGGTCGGAAAGACATCCACCAGGGAGATGATCACAAAGGCTCTGGCATCAGTAGGCAAGGTCCACAGCACAAAAGCGAATTTCAATAATGAGGTGGGAATGCCCGCTACTATCCTCTCCGCTCCCGAAGATACCGATTATCTGGTAGTCGAGATGGGTATGAGAGGAAGAGGCGAGATCAGTTATCTTACGGATATCGCGTGCCCCGATATAGCCGTCATTACCAATGTCGGTTTCTCGCATATAGAGAGGCTCGGAAGCCGCGAGCAGATCCGTCTTGCCAAGATGGAGATAACCGAGGGACTTACCGAAGGCGGTATCCTTCTTATCAACGGCGACGATGATTTCCTTCGTGACTATGCACTGGCTAATACGCCCATGGGACATCCAGTGGCGGTGGTCTCCTGTGAAGGGAAGAAGGGTGATTACCTTAACCTCTTTGCCGAAAACATAACCGATTCCGATACCGGGATAAAGTTCGATGCCCGTTTTGATATCGACGGCCGTGAGACCGTTATCGAAGATATAGCTCTCGGCGTATCGGGTATACATAATGTCCGTAACGCTCTGATGGCCCTTATGTGCGTGAAGCTCAGTAATAAAGATCCGAAGGATGCGGTAAAGGCATTATCGGATTTTGAAGAGATGAAGGGAAGAGGCAAGGTCTTTGAGACGGAAAGATATATCATTATCGATGATGCCTATAATGCCGCTCCCGAATCCATGGAGGCCGCTTTTGCCAGACTCGGAAGATTCGATGCCGGCAGGAGAAAGATCGCCGTTTTGGGCGGGATGCTCGAACTGGGCGACAGTTCAAAGGAACTGCACGAGAGGATCGGAAGATCCTGCGGAAAATATTCTTTCGACAAGATACTCGTGACGGGCGAATATTCATCCGATTTTATCAGGGGGCTTCTTGAGAGCGATCCCGGATCCGATTATGAGGTCTTCGACGATACGGATTCGCTGGATAAAGCCCTCGGCTCGGTGATCAGAAAGGGCGATGTCATATTATTCAAGGCGTCCAACGCATTCGGGTTCGGTAAGCTCGCTGACAGATTAAAGGAGGAAACGGTTTGAGCCAGTTGTCCAAAGCGGCTCCCAGGAGGACTAACGTGCCGATGATACTCATGATCTTCGCGGTCGTGATGTTCGGCCTTATCATCCTCTATTCCGTATCCGGTCCCGCAGGCTACGCCAAGCCCGCGGAAGAACGTTCGTCGATGTTCTATGTCGGACGTCAGATAGTGTTTACCGTTTTCGGACTGATACTGATGCTTATCATCAATTTCTTCCCGGTCAATTTCTTCAAGAGCAAGTTTATCTGGATGGGATCCTATGCACTCTCGATGGGCGCCGTATTAAGCGTTATCGCTTTCGGTAAGACGATCAACGGTGCGAAGAGATGGATCCTTATCGGAAGCACGACCGTGCAGCCGACAGAGTTCATCAAGTTCCTGCTCGTCATCTTTGTCGCAGGCTATTCCGCGTGGATAAAGGATATCAGGAAGAAAGGAAAGCTCAAGGAACCTTCGGGCACTCTTGCGAAGCTTTTGCACGAGACATTCTTTACGTTCCTTATCCCTGTAGGTCTGGCCGGCGTTATCGATATCTTCATAGCCGCACAGCCTCACATGTCATGTGCCCTTATCGTGGCAGCCGTAGTCTTCCTCTCGATGGTCAATGCGGGCGTCAGGCTCCGTGCATGGATCACGGGTGCCATAATAGCCGTTCCGATCGCCGTACTGGCGCTGGGCATATATTTTGCCCAGAATCCCGAGAAACTCGATAACTTCTCGCACGTATTCACGAGACTCCGTGTATTCTCGGCTGTTCACGGTGACGATGATGTCGATGTATCCGAGGATGAGATGAGACAGGTAACCAATGCCCATAACGCTCTCGGTTCCGGCGGAATGTGGGGCAGGGGACTCGGCAATTCAAGGGCAAAATACAATTATGTTTCCGAGGCTCAGAACGACTATATCTTTTCGATCTATGTCGAGGAGACAGGATTTGTGGGAGGATCTCTTCTGATACTCCTTTATATGACCATGTTCGCCATGTGCTTTATCGTGGTGCTGCGGTCAGATTCCGACTTCTCGAGGATCCTGGCCGTGGGGTGTACGGCGATACCGATGGTGCAGTTCCTTCTGAATATCGCCGTTGAACTGCAGGTAATACCCGCGACGGGCGTTACACTGCCTTTTGTCAGTTACGGCGGTACCGCCCAGCTCGCGCTTTTGATCAATTATGGTATCATACTTGCTGTATCCAGGAGCGGTACGCTTGCGATCGCAAAAGGAACTTCGGAGGATTGAGATGGAGTACAGATTCATAGTTACGGGCGGAGGCACATCGGGCCATATCAATCCGGCCATAACGATCGCAGATACACTTAAGAGGAAATATGCCGAAAGAGGCGATACATGTAAGATCATCTTTACGGGAAGATCAGAAGGCCTCGAAGGTGATCTTGTGCCCAAGGCCGGTTACGAATTCAGAAATATAGACGCCAAGCCTTTTCCGATGAGACCGGGACCGCGAATGGCTAAGGCTGTCAGAGCTCTGAGACGGGGCGAGAAACAGTGCTTTGAGATCATTAAAGAGTTTGAGCCCGACGCGGTAATAGGTACAGGCGGTTACGTGTGTCCGCCTCTCCTTCTCTCTGCGGAGAAGATAGGTGTCCCGGTAATAATCCACGAGGCCAACGCTTTCCCGGGAAGAGCGAATAAGCTCGTTGCCAGAAGAGCGGCTCTTGTCCTTACCGGTTTCTCCGGACAGGAGGAAGTATTTAAGGGCGCGAAGAAGATAGTCTGCACGGGCAATCCGATAAGGGATATCATGTTTGGAAACACATATGAGGGAGCCAGGGAGAAGCTTGGTATCCCTTTGGATCAGAAGATGGTGTTTGCCATGGGCGGAAGTCTCGGCTCGAAGACGATAAACGACTTTATAGTCAGAACGGCCGCACTTCCGGAATTCCATGATGTCAGGTTTGTTCTGAGCTCGGGGAAACAGCAGACCGGCTCTCTTTCAGAGGGCGGTGTTCTTCCGGAGAATCTCACGGTAATGGAATATGTCGATAATACAAATGATTATCTGATGGGAGCGGACGTCTGCATAACAAGATCGGGCGCGGTAACGTGTGCCGAGACTGCGGCGCTTCCCGCATGTTCAGTCATGGTCCCGTACCCTTATGCGGCGCACGATCATCAGACCTATAATGCGAAAGCTTTTGCCGACGTCGGAGGTGCAGTCCTGATGTCCGACGCGGATGTATGCGAAGGTAAGCTTACTCCCGTTCTCCGTGAGCTTCTGGATGATACGGAAAAGAGGCTTCACATGAGAAAGATGGCGGCGACTCTGGCGACGCCCAGATGCTCGGACGTTATTTTCGAAGAGATCGATAAAGTGGTCAGGAAATGAGCGAAGAAGAGAAGAAAAAGATCGAACCTGAACAGGTCATACCCGAAACGGAAGAGACATCGGAAGAGGTCTCCGGTAACGATGCTATCTCTAAGCTCATAAACGGATCAAAGGACGATCCCGCGAAAGATAACGAAGATAAGGACGATAAAGATAAAAAGGATATAAAAGAGGCATCCGTCAAGGAAGGTAAGAGTCCTGAAGCCAAAAAGGAGCCTGCCCCCGTAACTAAGAAGATGCCCGAAAAGAAGATGACCGAGACCAAGGTCGTTTTCGAGCCCCTTAATATCAATAAAAAAGTAGTGGCTGCGATCGCGGGAGCGGGACTTCTTCTTTTCCTTGTCCTGTTCGTTTCCTTCTCTGGACTGTTCCGCGTTAAGAATGTCGAGATCAACGGCAACTATGCCGTAAGTGATGAACGGATAATGGAGATGGCCGGGATAGAGCCCGGTGACTTTATCTTCAGGTTCGACTGGCCGGCCGTCGCTTCCAGGATCAGATCACAGGAGCCTTATA
This sequence comes from Clostridiales bacterium, assembly GCA_017617295.1. Lineage (GTDB taxonomy): Bacteria > Bacillota > Clostridia > Saccharofermentanales > Saccharofermentanaceae > Saccharofermentans. The sequence goes on from JAFZWN010000010.1 coordinate 4,328, forward strand.
TCAGCAATATCAGTTTCCATACATCCTTCCCGTCGGGACTCCGTATCGAAGTGGAGGAAAGAGCAAAGATAGCATATATCAGTCTTCCCGATGGTTATGCCGCCGTAGATGAGGACGGGATAGTCCTCGAGTTCTCGGCTGACTATACCGACCGCGTTCATCCGGTCATCTGCGGGATCGATACAGATCACGCCGTTCTCGGACATAAGCTCGAGATCAGGAATACCAGGGACTACCAGAAGATGATAATAGTGCTCGGAGCGGTACTTGCCGCCGACCGTAATAACACCGGAGCTTTTGAGGATTATTCGTTCTTCGAGAACCTCCAGGAGGTCAGGATAATCCCAAGCGGCATGATCTTTTTAACGATCAAACTCCCTGATTCCACTACTGTTCAGGTCAAGCTCAAGGATATAGATACCATCACCGACCAGATGAACTGGCTCGTCTATGTAGTCGAAGAAGGCAAATTGGATGATCTCCCTGACGGAGTACTCGATATGACCGGTGAAGAATCTATTTTCAGACCTTATGAATGACTTCACAAAGTAACATAACAGAAAAGAAAGAATTTGCAATAATCACAAAAAAAGCTTAACATAATAACGGACAATGACGACTTATCTCTTGAAGGAGACCCATATTTAGGGTAAAATTCAAGTCGTTATACTATATATTGAATAAATATATAGTACCTAATCGCGATTTAGTGACTGGAGGAAAACGCTATGCCTGACAATAAGCGGGGTTTTGTTTTGGACGAGGAGCATTTTGCAACGATAAAAGTTATCGGTGTAGGCGGCGGCGGATGTAATGCTGTAGACAGAATGCTCGATAGTGGAGTACAGGGAATAGATTTCATTTCTATCAACAGTGATAATCAGGCACTTGCAAGGTCTAAGGCACCTGTAAGGATCCAGATAGGCGAGAAAGTAACAAGAGGTCTCGGATGCGGCGCAGATCCCAGCGTAGGCGAGAAGGCAGCTGAAGAGAGCAGAGATGAGATCGCTGAGGCTATCGGGAATACCGATATGCTCTTTATTACAGCCGGCATGGGCGGCGGTACCGGTACAGGTGCGGCTCCCGTAGTAGCACAGATCGCACAGGATCTCGGTATCCTCACTGTAGCCGTAGTAACAAGACCTTTTGGTTTTGAGGGCGCAAGAAGAGCAGCCAACGCCGAGCGCGGAATAAGAGAACTCGAGAAGTATGTTGACTCTCTCGTTGTAGTAGCAAATGACAAGCTCCTTGAAGTAGTTGACGAAGACACTTCTTTCGAGGATGCATTCAATATGGCAGACCAGGTACTGAAGTTTGGTGTCGCAGGTATATCTGACCTCGTAGCGATCCCCGGACTTATCAACCTTGACCTGGCTGACGTTAGAAGAGTAATGACAAAGGCGGGTATCTGCCACATGGGTATCGGTCGTTCCTCCGGCGAGGGCAGAGCTACCGATGCAGTTAAGCAGGCTATCAACTCTCCTCTTCTTGATACGACCATCGAAGGCGCTAACGGCGTAATCGTTAACTTTACCGGCGGACGTAACATGAAGCTTCAGGAGATCGACATGGCAGCGAAGCTCGTAAGAGAGTCCGTTGCTCCCGAGGCAGAGATCATCGTGGGTGCCGTTGTTGATGCATCTCTCGAGGATGAGATCATGATCACTGTCATCGCATCCGGTTTTGATAATTCGATCAATGCATCTGCAGGACACAGAGCTAATACATCCACGATCTCCAGAGGCAACCCTCAGATCATCGGAGACAACAGAGCTCCCGTTCAGGCACCGCAGAGCGGCAGAGGATACGGCTCCAGAATGCAGCAGCCCCAGCAGCCTCAGGCTGCAGCTCCGGGATTCCTTTTCGGAGACGAGTCGGTTGCTCCCATCCAACAGAACAGGCCTGATCCCCAGCCGGTACCTCAGGCTCCCGTACAGCAGATCCCTCATCAGCCCGTACAGCCGATCCAGCAGCAGGCTCCTGCGCAGATTCCGGTACAGCAGCCGGCACCGCGCCAGGCAGCACCTTCCCAGTATGCACCCCAGCAGAGTGCACCCGCACCTGCTCCGGCACCTGTACAGCAGGGTGGAAGACCTCAGGTCAATGTTGCTCCTCAGCCTTCCGGTAATGCATCTGCTCCGAAGTCGGCTAAGCCCTGGTTCATGTTTGGAAGGGATTCCGAATAATAGAATATGAGATGTCCCAAGTGCGGAAGCTGCGATGACAAAGTCATCGATACGAGACCGTCTGACGAGGGACGGACTATCAGGAGACGCCGCGAGTGCCTGTACTGTTCTTACAGATACTCGACTATCGAGAGGATCGAAGGCATCCAGTATAAAGTAGTTAAGAAAGACGGTACCCGTGAAGAGTTTTCGAGAGACAAACTTCTTCAGGGGCTGTCATCTGCCTGTTCCAAAAGACCTGTTTCCAACGATGATCTGGAAAAGATCGTAACTGATGTTGAGAACCTCCTTCAGGAGCAGCATAACGGTGAATTGCCGACACAGACAATTGGGGAAATGGTAATGGACAGGCTGGCTGTCCTGGATAAAGTGGCATATGTCAGGTTTGCCTCGGTATACAGGGACTTCGCGGATCTGTCGTCTTTTACCAGAGAAGTCGAAGAGATAGAAAAGAGAGGTGACACATGAAAAAGGTTCTTCTTATCGATGATGACAACGGTATTATCGAAGTACTCAAGCTCTATTTCGAGAAGGAAGGCTATCAGGTATCTACCTGTATGCAGGGTGACAAGGCTGTAGCGACTTTTAATGTTGCCAAGCCCGACATAATCATCCTGGACCTCATGCTCCCCGGTATGGACGGCAACGAGATCTGCAGGGAGATCAGAAAGACATCAGATGTCCCGATCATAATGCTCACCGCCAAGACAGACACGCTTGATAAGGTAGTAGGTCTCGAGCTCGGTGCCGATGACTTCGTTCCGAAGCCTTTCGAGCCCAAGGAACTCCTTGCAAGAGTCAAGGCTGTTCTCAGAAGGACCGAGAAGAGAGAGGGCGCAGCTCCCGAATCTTCCGAGAGCGATAAGGAACCCAAGGCAGGTGAGATCGTATCCTATCCCGGGTTCATTGTTGATAAGGTCAAATATGTTGTTACCGTCGACGGCGAAGAGGTCTATCTTCCTCCCAAGGAACTTGAGCTTCTTTTCTTCCTCGCATCCAATCCCAACCGTGTGTTCACCAGAGAACAGCTTCTTGAGAACGTATGGGGCTACGATTTCTACGGAGAGAGCAGAACTGTTGACGTTCATGTAAAGCGTATCCGTGAGAAGATCGAGAATCCCGATAAGCAGCAGAGCTGGTGTATAAAGACTGTATGGAGCAAGGGTTATAAGTTCGAGACCCGATAAGGCTTATGCGCGCACCCAGAAAAAACGTTTCCGCCAGTTTTGCGGTGTTTTTGAATTCGTTTCTTATTGTAAGCACAGTAATAGTATTTGCTGTGCTTCTTTTTCTTTCTTATGAAGGTATGTTCAATACCGCCGTCACCGACAATATGCTCGATACGGATCTCCACTGTTATAACATAGCGGGAGGCGTTTCGGATCTTTACGCGGCGGGCGATGATACCCAGTTCGTCGAGAGGTTCTTAAATTCAGGTTTTCAGGCCGATAAAGGTTCGATATATATCGTTGACCGGGACGGTAATATAATCTGTTCCAATGTGTCTTCTGAAGAAGACCGGAGGCTTCCCGAGGATCTCAGGCATTTTCTGAACGATAACATTGACGCAGGACATTATTATGAATCACAGGTCGACGGGGATATCCAGACCGTAAGGAGCATTACGCCTGTCGAAGGGACTGAGCTTACCTGCGTCATGAGGAGTGTCTTTAATATGGTGGAGGAGAAGGATGAGTACCTTCGCGTTATCCTTCTTCCCGTCGTTATCGCCATGGCTGCATCGGTATTCCTTTTCGTAGGTTTTACCGGCCTTATGATCAGACCCATCAAAGAGATATCCAAGGTCGTATCCCAGGTCTCTGAGGGTGATTTTACGGCAAGGATCGACCGGAAATATACTGACTATCAGGATGTTAATTCCATAGCGGTATCATCTGACCTCTCCGATATGGCCAAGACCGTTAACCAGATGATCGAGACGCTTGAGAATCAGGAGAAAGACAGGGAGATATTCATCTCGAGTGTCGCCCATGATATCAGGACTCCTCTTACATCGATAAACGGTTTTGTCACCGCCATGATCGACGGGACCATCCCCGTGGACAACCAGGAGAAATATTTCCTTCTCATAAAGCAGGAGGTTGACCGTATACGTTCACTTGTCATGTCCATGACGGAAGCATCGTCGCTGTCGCATGTCGATCCCGACATGATGGAGGACTTTGACATAATGGATATGGTCGATGATACCATCGAGAACCTGACCCCCCAGACGACGGAGAAGAGCATCAGGCTGTATTCCGAGTATTACGGTGAGGGCAGGACTCTTTGTAGGGGGGAAGCACAGCAGCTGTGCCGCGTTCTTGTAAACGTAGTAAGCAATGCCGTCAAGTTTACTCCCGAGAACGGCGAGATAATGATCACTGTCACGCCCGACCGCAAGGAAAAGAAATGTATCCTGACGGTCGAAGACTCCGGCCCGGGCGTCGAGCCCGATAAGAGGAGCCGCGTGTTCGAGAGCTTTTATAAGGTCGATCCTTCGCGTAAGCAGGAGGGCTTCGGTCTGGGACTTTATATCTGTAAGCAGATACTGATCGGTCACGGTCAGACGATCACATTGGGCGAGAGCGAGAAGCTCCACGGCGCCAAGTTCATATTCTCATTCCCGCTTTCTTCCGAGGAGGGGAAATGACCCGAAAACAACTGGCAGAGAAGACCTTATCTTCTTTGAGGGAAGCCTTCCCCGATGCTTCATGCACATTGGTAAGTGATACGGCGGAGCGGCTGGCGATAAGAGGCATACTCTCCGCCCAGTGTACGGATATCCGCGTTAATATCACATGTGAGGAGCTTTTCGGTGTCTATCCTGATATGGAGGATCTCTCAAGAGCGTCTGAAGAAGAGATCGGAGAGATCATCAAGCCCTGCGGACTCTACCGTTCCAAAGCCCGTTCCGTTAAGTCTTTTTCCATGCTTTTCTGTAATGAGTGGAACAGGGAAGTGCCGCGTGATATCAATGAGCTCATGCGCTGCCCCGGAATAGGTAAGAAGATAGCCAATCTCATTGTCGGTGAGATCTACGGTATTCCCGCGATAGTAGTCGATACGCACTGCAAGAGAGTAATGTACCGTATCGGATTGACCGATAATACAGACCCTCTGAAGGTCGAGGCAGACCTTAACAAGGTCTTTCCCAAGGATTCGTGGATAAGTCTC
>JAFZWN010000048.1 GCA_017617295.1 Clostridiales bacterium
GAGCCATAGCGGCGTTTATCTTTCATCTGCCTGTACTGTGGGTATTCTTTATCCTTAACCTTGATGAGATGGTAAAGCTTCCTGCAGTCTATATACATTATAAAAAATATCTCTGGGTCAGGAATATAGTAGATAAAACGTAATTTGCAATATACCCCATATGGGTATATCATATTCCCTGAAGGCAGTTGCTTTCGGGGGAGGTTTTTATGGCTTGCCGGGATTGTTGCGAGGAAAAGATCACAAAGAGATCCGAAGAGATGAAAAAGGAGCTCGGTGTCAGGCTCAACCGTATCGAAGGTCAGCTTAGGGGCATCCGAAAAATGGTGGATAATGATGCTTACTGTATCGATATCGTGACTCAGGTCTCCGCGGTATCATCTGCACTGGATTCTTTGGGAAGACAGATACTTGAGGATCATATCAGGTCCTGTGTCAGGGAAGACATAAGAAACGGCAATGAAGAGAAACTCGAAGAGCTTATAAAGACCATAAGAAAGATGACCGGGTGATCATGGAAAGATACGATGTTACCGGAATGAGCTGTGCCGCATGTCAGGCCAGGATAGAGAAAGCCGTGGGACGTGTCCCCGGAGTCACATCCTGCAATGTCAATCTGATCTCGAATTCAATGCAGGTGGAAGGCACTGCTTCTTCCGAAAAGATAATAAAGGCTGTCACAGATGCCGGGTATGGGGCATCGCTTAAGGGCGGATCATCTTCTTCGGTAAGGGGCAGTTACAAAGATGATCTGACTGACCGGACAACGGCACCTCTTATCAGGCGCTTTTTCATTTCGCTGGTCTTTCTTCTTATGCTCCTGTACCTGTCGATGGGCCATATGATGTTCGGGTTGCCCCTGCCGCCTGCCCTTTCGGGAAATCATACCGGGATCGCGCTGATCCAGATGGTGCTCGCGGCGATCGTAATGGTGATAAATCAGAGATTCTTCATAAGCGGCACGAAAGGTATCGTTCACGGAGGCGCGAACATGGATACCCTGATCTCTCTGGGATCTGCCGCGTCGTTTATATATTCTTTGGTAATACTCTTCCTTATGACCTGTCATCCCGATCAAAGCGGTGAATACATGAAGGAACTGTATTTTGAATCCTCGGCCATGATACTGTCCCTTGTCACTCTCGGGAAAGCTCTTGAATCCTATTCAAAGGGCAGGACTGCGGATTCTTTGAGGAGCCTTATGAAGCTTCGGCCCGACACGGCTTCCGTAATAAGGGAAGGAGAAGAAGTCATTATACCCGTTTCGGAACTGAAGGTCGGGGATATATTCATCGTAAAGAGCGGAGAGAGCATCCCTGCTGACGGAAGGATAACGGAAGGGACTGCCGCCATTGACGAATCTGCCCTGACCGGGGAGAGCATCCCGGTGGATAAGGGGATCGGAGATCAGGTAAGCTGCGCGACGATCAATAATGCGGGATATATTAAGTGTGAGGCGGTCAAGGTCGGATCGGACACGCTGTTCTCGAAGATAATAGAGACCGTGAGCGATGCTTCGGCATCCAAGGCTCCTGTAGCCAGGCTCGCTGACCGCATATCCGCGGTATTTGTCCCTGCCGTATTAGGGATAGCGTTTATAACAGTTATGATCTGGCTCCTGGCGGGCAGTGAGATCGGATTCGCTCTGGCCCGCGGGATAACGGTACTGGTCGTAAGCTGTCCGTGCGCACTTGGACTGGCGACCCCGGTAGCGATCATGGCGGGAAGCGGAGTCGGTGCCAAAAACGGGATACTGTTCAAGAATGCCACGGCTCTTCAGGAACTCGGAAAGACCGAGATAGTATGTCTTGATAAGACCGGAACGATAACTACCGGAGAACCGTCGGTTATCGACATCATTCCCATAGATATAAAGGAAAAGGAACTCCTGTCGGTTGCTTTGAGCGTTGAGAGACTGTCCGAGCATCCGATCGCGGGAGCCATAGTCCGCAAAGCCGAAGAGGCTAAAGCGAGCCCCCTGGGTGCCGCGGGATTTGAAGTGTTTCCCGGAAACGGCATCAGTGCAATGGTATCCGGCGGAAGGATACTGGCAGGCTCGGTCGGATTTACGTCTCCGGGAGAAGACATAACAAAGATGTGCGCGGAGCTGTCCTCTCTCGGCAAGACGCCTGTCGTGTTCAAGAGGAACGGCCATGTGATCGGAGTCATATCCGTAGCCGATAAGATAAGGGATGATGCCCGTCAGGCCGTGGATGAACTTCTTAAAATGGGCATAAGGCCTGTCATGATCACGGGAGACAACGAAAGGACCGCTTCCAAGATTGCATCCGATTCGGGGATCACCGAAGTTATTTCCGGAGTGCTCCCTTCGGAGAAGAAAGACGAGGTTGGAAAGCTCTCGCGCTCAGGAAAGACCGCGATGGTCGGTGACGGCATAAACGATGCCCCGGCTCTGGCGGCATCCGATATCGGGATAGCGATGGGAGGAGGAACCGATGTGGCTGCCGACAGCGCTTCAGTAGTCCTTATGAAGCCCGGGCTGACAGGCGTCCCTTCTGCGATCAGGCTCTCGAGGTGCACTTATTCGATAATAAAGCAGAACCTGTTCTGGGCGCTGATCTATAACGTGCTTCTCATTCCTCTGGCGGCGGGAGTCTATATCATACCGTTCGGAATCGCCATGGAGCCTGTGTACGGGGCGGCTGCGATGAGCATATCCAGTTTCTTTGTCGTGACGAACGCATTGAGACTCAATCTTATCGATATAAAGGATCCTTCACGTGACAGGAAGATAAGGCACAGGAAGAGGAGACTGTCAGAGTATTCGGGAGCCACTGATGTCACGATCGGTATCGAGGGAATGATGTGTTCTCATTGTGAGGAGGCTGTAAAAAAGGCTCTTAAGGAGATAGGGGCGGCGGAAGTCAAAGCAGATCATCCGACAGGAAAGGCAACCGCAGTTTTCCCGGGCGGTGCCGATCCCGTGAAGATAAAAAAGGCATTAAAGGATGCCGGGTATAAGATGACAGGGTTAATGTAATACGAGGATATTTTCCCGTAACCTTGATTTATTGTCCTGATTTTGCGATTATAATGTCTGTCAATCCAATGAAAAAAGAATGGAGACGGATATGGGACTTTTTGGTAAAAAAGACGACGATAAGAAAGAAGCTTTTCAGATAACCGACGAGGATCTCGATGCCAAGATAATGGCGGCGATCGAGGAGACCGACGAAGAGGAGAAACAGAGAAAGGAAGAGGAGCGTGCCGCTGAAGCGACTCGGGTGGCTCAGATAGCCGAAGCCGCGAAGAACGCTCCTGTCCCTATGCAGGGAACCCTTCCTCCGAGATTCTTCTTTATGGTCGAGGAGGCATCAAGAACCGATTCCGGTCTGGCTCTCAAAGGCGTTCTTCACGGACGCTTGGAAGTGGGGAGCAAGGCATATATAAACAGGCCTTCCGATTCTGTTTCCGAGGCGGAGATCGTATCAATGGCCAAAGATGACCGCGAGATGCCTGCAGGTACTAAAGGCGAGAGTATGATACTCACGGTAAAGATCTCCGGGGACGATGCGGAAGATGTTTCCAAGGCGGCTCCCAGATATTCCGTGATCTCCAATATAGCGGCGCAGCAGGAGATCGACCCCAAGAAACCGGTCGAGAATCCTTATCTTATGGGACTTACTCTGGAGCACATGCGCTTTATGAAGGATCCCGAGTTCATGAAGGTCTTTGCCAGACAGATAATCCTGGCAAAGTTCATCCTTCCCGTCCGTGCGGACCTCTCTGATTCGGCAAACGGCAATAAGAAACTGCAGCTCGTTACCATAGCGGATAAGAACGATCCGTCTTCCAAATATCTGGCGGTATTTACCGACCTCGCGGCCATAGGCGGAGCAAAAGGGATCTTCGCGGATGACAGCAAGCCCTCGGTTACCGTTATGACTCTTCCCGCAGTATCCAAGGCGCTGGCCGGCGGAGCAAACGGACTTCTCCTTAATCCTTTCGGACCTTCCAGGGTCCAGATCCCCAAGGAGTTCGTGGAAAAGGTCATGGGATCGTTCACCAAGGTTCCGGCAAAAGGAAAGGTGAGCCCTCTTAATTCCGGCAAGCCCGATCCCAAGAAGAATCCCGGTATACTCGTAGGCAAGCCCAATCCCACAAAGGAGACCGAGGCTATAGTCGATGCTCTCGTTAAGTATGCTTCGACCGTTCCCGATATTGCTTCAGCTTCGCTCCTTCTCAAGGCTGACAAGGTCAGGAGGGGATATCTCTTTATAGTGGACTGCCCCGTGGCTTCGCAGAAGAAGATAGCCGAGGGTATAAAGAAGGCTACATCTCCTTATATGAAAGAGATCAGGGACAGCGAGGTCATACTTCGTGCACAGGCTCCGTTTGCCGAGGGATATTTTAAGAAGTTCGATCCCGATTATGTGAAGAACTGAATACTATTGTAAAAAACGGATTTTTGTGCGGAGGCCCGAAAACGGCCTCCGTTTTTTGTCGGTTTTGACGAACGGTCCGGTAACGTTCCCCAAGACCCCTGTCAAAAGTCTTTGACGCAAACGTAATGATACCAGGGGTTTCGGGGTGAAACGGAAATGTAACACAATATATAGTGGTTTGTTGTTGACACGACCACAATATATAGATAGAATGAAATCCAATCCGATGGGGGCGGTTTTGAAAGATTTTTTGAGAAAACGGTAAAAATATCATTCACAACGGATTGTAAGATTGCTACAATAATCGGGTACAATTTCTAAGAACTTAAGGACAGGGTGCACAACATGAAGATCATCAAGAGAAACAAGGCTGAAGTTGATTTCGACGTTACAAAGATCGTAAATGCCATTACGAAGGCTAATAATGCCGCCAGAGAGAGCGAGAGGATGACCTCTGTCCAGATCATGAGGATCGCCGATAAGGTCACCAAGCACTGCGAGAACATGAGCAGAGCTCTTTCCGTAGAAGAGATCCAGGATATCGTTGAGAAGGAGATCATGGCTCATGGCGCCTATGAAGTTGCCAAGCTCTATATTACATACAGATACACAAGAAGCCTTGTCCGTCAGTCTAATACGACCGATGCCAGCATCCTTACCCTTATCGAGTGCAATAACGAGGAGCTCAAGCAGGAGAACTCCAATAAGAACCCTACTGTAAACAGTGTACAGAGAGACTATATGGCAGGTGAGGTGAGCAAGGATATCACTCAGAGACTCCTTCTTCCCCAGGATATCGTCGAGGCTCATCAGCAGGGCATCATCCACTTCCATGATTCCGACTACTTTGCACAGCATATGCATAACTGCGATCTTGTTGACCTCGGCGACATGCTCCAGAACGGAACCGTCATCTCCGGTACGATGATCGAGAAGCCCCACAGTTTCTCGACAGCCTGTAATATCGCTACACAGATCATAGCTCAGGTCGCAAGTAACCAGTACGGCGGCCAGTCCATCTCCCTTACGCATCTTGCTCCTTTCGTACAGGTATCCAGAGAGAAGATCAGAAGACTTGTCGAAAAGGAGATGGAGGATGTAGGTGTAGAGCTTAACGAAGAGAAGATCTCCGAACTCGTCGAGAAGAGGCTCAGAGAAGAGATCGAGAGAGGCGTTCAGACTATCCAGTATCAGGTGGTCACACTCCTTACGACTAACGGTCAGGCTCCTTTTGTTACGGTATTTATGTATCTTAACGAAGCTCAGGATCCCGGACTCAAGAGAGACCTTGCCATGATCATCGAGGAAGTCTTAAAGCAGAGGATCCGCGGTGTCAAGAACGAATCAGGCGTTTATGTGACACCTGCATTCCCCAAGCTCATCTATGTTCTCGAAGAAGACAATATCCGTGAGGACAGCCCTTACTATGAACTTACGAGACTTGCCGCCAAGTGTACGGCCAAGAGGATGGTCCCCGATTATATATCCGAGAAGATCATGCTCGACCTCAAGAAGGACAGGAACGGCGAAGGTCACTGCTATACATGTATGGGCTGCAGATCTTTCCTTACTCCTTATGTTGACGAGAACGGCCAGCCCAAGTATTACGGCAGGTTCAATCAGGGCGTAGTAACGCTTAACCTTGTAGACGTTGCCTGCACGGCATGCAGTGAGAGCCGTGACGAGGCCAAGTTCTGGAAGGTGCTCGACGAGAGGCTCGAGCTCTGCCACAGGGCTTTGCGTTGCCGTCACGAGAGACTCGTCGGAACATTATCCGATGCGGCTCCTATCCTCTGGCAGCACGGAGCTCTTGCGAGACTTGAGAAGGGTGAGCCCATCACGAAGCTCCTTTACGGCGGATATTCCACGATATCCCTGGGATATGCGGGACTTTGGGAGTGCGTATATGAAGTCAAGGGCAAGAAGCTTACAGAGAAGGAAGGCGAGGAGTTCGGTCTTAAGGTAATGCAGAAGTTAAACGATGCATGTGCCAAGTGGAAGGCTGAAGAGAATATCGATTATTCCATCTACGGCACACCGCTCGAGTCTACGACATACAAGTTCTCCAAGTGTCTCCAGAGAAGATTCGGCATCATCCCCGGAGTTACCGACAAGAACTACATCACGAACAGCTATCATATCCATGTTACGGAGAAGATCGACGCTTTCAAGAAGCTCGAGCTCGAGAGCAAGTTCCAGAGGCTCTCTCCCGGCGGAGCTATCAGCTACGTGGAAGTTCCCGACATGCAGAATAATATCGATGCCGTAATGGGCGTTATGCAGTTCATCTATGACCATATCATGTACGCCGAGCTCAATACCAAGTCCGATTACTGCCAGGTCTGCGGATTTGACGGAGAGATCAAGATCGAGGAGAGAGAAGGCAAGCTTACATGGGTATGCCCCAACTGCGGTAATTCCGACGAGTCCAAGCTGAATGTTGCCAGAAGGACCTGCGGATATATAGGAACACAGTTCTGGAACCAGGGCAGGACCCAGGAGATCAGGGAAAGAGTACTTCACCTCTGATCCGCCGGTGATATATGTATTATTGCGGTATCAAGGAATGTGATATAGCAAACGGAACAGGCGTTCGCGTGACACTCTTCGTATCGGGGTGCACCAACGCCTGTGAAGGTTGTTTTCAGCCCGAGACATGGGATTTTTGTTATGGTGAGCCTTTTACGGAAGAGACAGAGGAGAAGCTCTTTTCTTTGCTGGATCATTCTTATATCAAGGGACTGACCATCCTCGGCGGAGAGCCTTTCGAGCCTCAGAATCAGCGTGCACTGGTACCTTTCCTTAAAAGATTCAGGGATAAGTATCCGGATAAGGATCTGTGGGTATTCTCCGGATTCCGCTATGAGGATGAGATGACGGTTCCCGGCAACCACGCCAACTGCGAGGTGACTTCCGAGTTCCTGGATATGATCGATATCCTTGTAGAGGGCAGATTTGTCCTTAAGTTAAAAGATTTAAGATTAAGATACCGCGGATCGTCAAATCAGCGTATAATAGATATGAGGAAGACTCGTGCCGAAGGTCATGTCGTACTGTGGGACGAGACACTTGCTTATAATTGACCGACTGATTACATCCGTGGGGGGCCGCGATGCTCGAAAAGATAAAAGAATGGCTCGGACTCGACAGACAGAGTCCGTATGTTAGACAATACTTTGAGGCCAGCAATGCCAGGTCAAGTATCTACATGTCAGTCATTATCATCGCACTTGAGTCATGGATGATAATAAGCCTTTACAGTATCCTTATGGGCGATGACGGTCAGAAGTCCGTCAGCTGGATAATCTCACATCTTATCTGTTATATACTCCTTCTCGCAGCGGGTATAATGACGCTATTCTATGCGGAACGCTTCTTAAGGACCGGGGCGAGTCACAGTAAATACGGTCAGATATCGCTTTTTATATTCTCGGTGGTCTGTTTTGTCTTTGGTATCTATATATCGTATCTTGATTACAGCAAGGGCGAACAGATACTGACCCTGGTCACCATGGCTATGTTCGTCGTGTGCGTTCTGGTCTGGCGTCCGATCGTGTCCGGCACCATGCTCACGGTGGCATTTGTAGTCTTCTATATCCTCATGAGGCGCGAGGGTCCCGTATCCAGAGCGACAAATATCAATTTCTTTATCATGTGGATATCCCTCTTTGTCACGAGCATAAGTATCTACAGGCAGAAAAAGACCGAGGCGATGAAGGATGAGAGTCTCGAGAGTGCAAACGAGCATCTCAGGAAGATGGCTCTGATAGATGAGCTTACAGGTCTCGCGAGCATGCCGTTCTTTATGAAGAGGGCTTCCGAGATCCTTTCCGAGAAAGATGTGAAATTACAGAACAAGATCTTTCTCTATCTTGATATAGAGAACTTCAAAGCGATAAACGAGAAGTACGGTTTTGAATCCGGAAACGCTTTCCTTATCAAGTTTGCCAATACTGCAGTGGACACTTTTGCAGACGGCCTGATCGCCAGACAGAGCGATGACCACTTCTTTATCCTTACCGATAAGATCGGATGCAATGACAGGCTCGCGGCATTAAGATCCGTTCTTTATGACTTCGGAGACGAAGCGACTCAGATCGGTCTTAAGACCGGCGGATATGTTCCCGAAGCGAGGGACTGCGATATTTCAGTAGCCTGCGACCGCGCCAGATATGCATGTAACAGCATAAAGAAGCATTACGAGTGCGACTTCAGGGAATACGACGCCGACATGGAACAGGACTTCAGCATGAAGCAGTATATCGTCAACAATGTCGATCTGGCGCTGGACCGCGGCGATATAAAAGTCTACTATCAGCCGGTGGTCTGGGCCAAGAACCGCAAGCTCTGCGGCTACGAGGCATTGGCTAAATGGGAAGACGAGAAGTACGGTTTTATCTCACCCGGTATCTTTATACCTATCCTTGAGGAATACAGACAGGTGCATAAGCTCGACATGATCGTTGTGGATACGGTATGCAAGGATCTCCGGATGCTCATGGACAGGAATCTTCCCACGGTACCGGTATCTCTGAACTTTTCAAGGCTCGACTTTGAGCTTACCGATGTTGTCGAGATACTGGAGAGCTGTGTTAACCAATACGATATCCCGAGGGATTATATCCATGTCGAGGTAACTGAGAGTGCCCTGTCGGGCAGGCTCGATTTCCTCAAGGGATATCTGGACCGGCTCAGGAATCTCGGATATCCCCTGTGGCTTGATGATTTCGGTTCGGGATTCTCGTCTCTTAATGTCCTTAAGGATTTTGAATTTGATGTATTGAAGATAGATATGGTATTCCTTTCGAGCTTCAAGTCCCACGAGGTGAAGACAAAGGCCATCCTGAAGAATATCGTTACTCTTGCCAGGGATATCGGGATGAACACTCTGACAGAGGGCGTCGAGACCTCGGAGGAGGCGGCTTTCCTTAACAGCATCGGATGCGAGAGACTGCAGGGTTATCTGTTCGGAAAGGCCATGCCGCTTAAGGATGCCCAGATCAAGATCGCAGCGGGAACGCTGCCGGTATCAGAGGAGTTTCTTAACGGAGCCGGATGAGGAAAGCGATATTTTTCGATATTGACGGTACGTTATGGGACGTAAGGAACAGGATCCCCGACAGTACGGTGAGGGCTATAAGAGAATTGAAAGCCGGAGGTAATCCGGTTTTTGTCTGCAGCGGAAGAACACGCGGATATATTACCGATCCGTATCTTTTGTCCCTCGGGTTTGACGGGATAGTCTCCGGATGCGGCACCATGGTGGAATACCGAAACGATGTCAGGTTTTACCATAAGATAGACAGTGAACTTGCAGTTCTTGCCGTGGACACCGTAAGACGTTACGGGATGCGTCCCATTCTCGAAGGCAGGGAATATCTGTACATGGAAAGGAGCGAGTTTCAGGACGATCCGTACGGAAAAAAGCTCTTCCGTGAACTGAAAGACCGCGCCAGACCGATAGATGCCTTAAGAGGCAAATGGGAGATCAGTAAGCTCTCATGTGCCACCGAAGGATGCGATACCAGTTCTTGTTTCAGAGAGCTTGAAGGATATTTTGATTATATAGTCCATAATCCGCGCGTGACGGAGATGGTCCCCAAAGGTTTTGACAAGGGCAGGGGACTTATCAGGGCGTGCGGGATCGCGGGGATACCGCCTTCGGAAAGCATTGCTTTCGGTGACAGCGTCAATGATCTTCAGATGTTTGCCGCCGCCGGCCTCTCCGTCTGTATGGGAAACGGATCAGAGGAGGCAAAAGCGGCAGCAGACATGATAACCGACAGCCTTTTTGACGACGGTATATATAATGCCGTTAAGACTCTGGGTCTTATCTGAATCCGGTCTTTAAGTATCCGACGAACAGATCAAGGGACGGCAGACTGACCTGTCTGCGCCTTACAGCCATCGCCGAAGTGATCGATACTTTAGGTGCGAAATAGAGCATGGAGAATCTTTCAGTGTTTATAAAGGGTTCTGTCTCCTGCGGTATAAAGGCCGTTCCTAGTCCTGCTTCGACCATCGACAGACATGTATCGAGATCGGTATACCAGTGTACCGCTCCCGGGACATATCCGCTTTCCTCGAAGGTCTTATGGATCTCGGTCGCACAGTTCTTTTCAAAAGGGAGGATAACAGGTTTGCCTGCCAGATCCTTCGGATTCAGAAAGTTTCTGGAAGCCTCTTCGCGGTCTGAGGGGATCAGTAACCCGAGTCTGTGATCTTTTGAAGCCGAAACGGGCTGAAGGAGGTTCCCCGCCTGGGAGCTTAGGGTAAGCGCGATATCGGCTTTGCCTTTATCCACATATGAAGCGATCTCATTTCCCGGGACCGAGACCAGTTCAAAAGATATCTTCGGATAAAGGTCGGTGAATCCCTTTATTACCGGAGTAAGGATACAGGATGGAAGGATATCACGGCATGCAATCGTGATAAGCCCGGTCGCCTTATCCGAGAATGACGCCATCTTCTGGTCCAGGAGCAGAAAACCGTCCAGATTCCTGTCGAGATAATCCCAGAGATACTTCCCGGCTTCAGACATGGTCGCAGGTCTTTTGTCAGGGACAAACAGCGAGACGTTCATCTCCGACTGGAGATACGAGAGTCTCTTGGTGAGCGCAGGCTGGGTTATACCGATCCTGGCAGCAGCACTCCTGTAACTGCCGCACTCACCCATGATGTAAAATGCCTTCAGTTTTTCAATGTCCGCCATACACACCTTCTTTCAGGCCCCCCTCAGGCTCTTTCATTCAGGTCTGCTGATCGTATATTTTTTGGCCTTTATCCGAGCCACGGGCCTCCCGTTGAACAGGAACAGCAATATGTCGTCCTTAAGCTCCACTCCGTCGAAAACAAAAGCATCGGCGTCTTTTCCCGGGAGCTCCACATATTCTGCTTCTGTTACCGTGAACGATATCTTGTCAGTCAGTTCACAGCATCCGAAATTGATGTGCGTTAATAATGATTTGTCAGGCTCTTTGTAAGGACTGGCGAGCCTTCGGACATTGATCCTTATCTTTCCGCTCTTGAATTTCTTCATCTTAAGAAGATAGTTGCTGTAGCCGGAATCGTTTACGAATTCCATAAGCGGTTCAGGAATACTGCAGCTATAGGATCTCTTATATTCTTTGTATTTATACTGACCCGCGGACAATGCATGGTCGATCTTTTTTCTTAAAAGGGGACTTACGGAATTCCTGGAATAGGCAAACCTGGCCTGGATAAGATATCTCCTGTTCTTAAATCCCATAAAGTCCTTGATATAGGGATTTCGGTCAAGCCGCTCGGTCTCGGCCATCTCGTAGGCGACCTCAGCCAGCTTGGATTCCGGGTCCTCCTCTTCGAACCGCTCTTTCTCGTGGTAATAGAGCTGTTCGAGAATACTGTATGCGACAAGGGGAGATCTGGCGACATATGAGCCGTCAAACAGCATCCTCGACAGCATCAGCTTGGATTCGGTCACTCCGAACTGCGAGGCTGCGGAATAGTAGAAGAAGGCGGTCTTATAGTCCGGGATCCCTTTGCTCAGTTCACCGTGGTAATGCATATATCCCAAAGTGTTTGCTGCATATCCGACGCTCCCTTTCTTCCAGAGGAGTTCGAGGCATTCCGCCGCGGCCTCAAAATCACACTGATAGATAGAGTTGCCTCCGTAACAGGCATAACCCTTTATCTTAAGCGCAAGGAGATTTCCGCGGTCCGCCAGTTCATCCGTAAACGCACGGAAAAGCGTTCTGATCTCGTCATCGCAGTCCTGAAGGATCAGGTCATTGTCGTATTCCGCTATGAAAGCTTCCTTTATCGGATCCACATACCTTCTTATTACCGGAGACATACCGATATCCTCTTCGTGCCAGTCTATCATGCGGACGATATCCTCCAGACTGACGAGATCTGACAGGGGACGGTCGGGATCGTAAGGAACATCAAAGACATTATTGGTCTTGCCGAATTCCATTATGGCCCAGAGAGTGATATCATCGTCGCTCTCCGGCAGTTCCTTCATATTGTATATACCATCGGGATCACCGGTGACCTCCTTGAAAAGGTCGGGCAATCCCAGGCTCTCCTTAAAGAAGATGTGGAGGGGCTCCCACCATTCGAACATGAATTCTGACACTTTCATGTCGGATTCGATGCACCTTAAGGCGGCATTACGCATATCTTCGGTGGTTAGCTTGTGATAGGAATCACATATTACTTTACGGGGATCGATCCTGTCGCATGTGATGGCACAGATGTCGCTCCATTTCCTGTCCATAGAGGCAAATGCCTTTAATGTGTCCGATGAAATGTAGATCGGTGATATATTCACGTAATCTTTCATTCTGCCGTCCCCCTGATTACAGTTTACCTTTTTTGCCTGAAAATAAAAAGTATTTTATATTACAGGATCAAAACATGTTACAATATGTGTACCGAACTATTTTACCAGCGGAGGATACCGATATGGGACTTAATTTCAGAAAGAGTATTACAATTTTACCCGGTGTCAGGCTTAACCTCAGTAAGGGAGGCGTCAGTGCCAGCTTCGGAAAGAAGGGCATCAGACAGTCGATAAGTACGACGGGCCGTGCCACCACCACTTTGGGTATCCCCGGTACGGGAATCTACTATACCAAGCAGACCAATGTCAAGAAACTTGCCAAGAAGGCAAAAGAGAAGTTCATAGACAAGGATAAGGACAAGGAAAAGGCCAAGGCCGGGAATGTTGCTTCGGAGGCAGAGGAGCAGAAGGCTGTAGCTGCCAAGAGCGCGGTCTCGCAGGAGCAGATCGAACAGAACAATAATGAAGTGGCAGAGTATAACGAGTATGTCGATTCCATAAGATCCGTCCACAAGGCTTCTGACGGAGCGATCGACTGGATGGCTCTCAAAAACGGCGAAGTTCCTTCGAACATTGTCAGAGGAAGTGAGGAATACAGGGAATGGACCGATCTTCAGAAGTTCGCGGAGCGCGTTACCGCAGGGGATATCGACAGCTACTTTGAGATCATTGATGAAGTAAAGCCTTTCGATGACCTCCTCGAGTTCGGCTCCAATTTCCAGGTCGGAACGGACGATCCTTCGAAGATGGAAGTCGAGTTCAGGATAATGTCCGCCGATGTCGTTCCCAATGTCGAGCCGGTCCTTAAAGCAAACGGAGATCTCTCACAGAAGGAGCTTTCCAAGACGGCTTATTACGATCTCGTTCAGGACTATGTTTCAAGTACCACTATCCGTATCGCCAGGGATACGTTTGCTCTGCTTCCCGTTGATACCGTTATAGTTCACGCGGTCGACAACATCCTCAATACGGCAACAGGCTACGAAGAGGAGACTACACTTCTCTCCGTTAAGTTCACCAGAGCGGGTCTCATGGCTCTCAATATGGCTATGGTCGATCCTTCCGATGCCCTGTCGCAGTTCGAGCACAACATGAAGTTCAAAAAGACTGCCGGCTTCGATCCCGTTAACAGGCTTTCTTAAAGCAGAATAACTTCAGGGGGGCGCTTTTGAAGAGCCCCCCTTTTTCTTCTTAGAGTTATCACGCAAAACATCACAAAAACACGGTCGTTTTGGTGATAAATTGCGATAATCTTGCAGATTATCACAAAAACATGCTGCTTGTTGTGATAATTTGCGTGATAGTTGTTTTTTACAGAGTATCAAACACCGTGGTGTCCCGCTTCTGCTGCAGCCGCAGCCAGTATCCCGCGGTCATCGAGGATATCATGGTCGTTATGATAAGGACAGTAAAGAATTCGATGCTGATGATGTTATAGGAATAGGCTACGGTGGCAAGGACTATCCCCGGACCTCCTCTTGCATTCATCGTGACCGCAAAATTGATGCGGGTTGCCCTTTTGAGCCCGGAGAAAAGCATCATGAACCAGGTGCCCAGGAACTCGAGGCCGAAGGCTATGCCGAAGAACATAAGGAACCTGACGATATCAAAATCGTGGATGACATTGAGCTTGAGGCCGACCAGAGCGAAATATACCGGAACAAAGAACGAGAATGAGATCTTCTCGAGGAATGACATGCGTTCCTTTGTATCTCCCTCTTTGCCGAAGACCGCTTTTACGGCATATCCGACGACAAAGGCGGAATACATTATATTGATCCCCGCAAGATACAAAAGCCCGCAGGTCATAAGAAGAGCCGCAAAGCACAATGTGTAAAAGGTCGTGCTCTTAAGAGATGTCCTGACCTTTTTGGCGAACTTCGAGAATACTGCGATCAGGACGAAGATACCGAGTGTCATAAAGACGATCAAAAGCATCGACAGCAGATCGATCTCTCCGGAGGATGCTATCCTGGTCGCCACGTTAAGGAGGATCCACAGAAGAAGATCCTGGAATGTCGATACGGTAAGGACGGTATCGGAGAAAGTCGTATTCATTATCCCCATATCAAAGAAGATCTTCGAGATAACGGGGATGGATGTAATGGCGACACCTATAGCGAATACCAGTTTGTAACAGACATCATTTCCCGCAGTTCCGATAAAGGCGTCACGGAATAATCCGAAGAACGGGATGCTCCCGAGCATCGGGATCACAGTTGCGCCGAAAAACACCAGGCTTATGGTCTTGGCGTTTTTCCGGTCTGCCTTTATGTCGGTGTTGAATCCGGACAGGAACATAAGAAAGATCAGACCCAGCTGATAAAAGATATTGAGCACCTTTCCTTCTTCGGGATATGCCATGAAGAGCTTTGAGATAAGATCCGGGAAAAAGAAATAAAGGCAGCTTCCGCCCAGTATCATGCCGCCGAGGATCTCTCCCACCACGCGGGGGCCCTTGATCTTTTCCAGTAAAGATCCGAAAGCAAAGGCAAAAAGCAGGAGCAGGGCCAGCGCGATCAGGGTAATGACTATATCATGTTCGGACAGAGACGCTATATTCATGGTAACTGCCTTCAGATATCGATATCGAGAAATATGGGACAGTGGTCTGATCCCATGATATCGCTCATCATGTCGGAGCCTTTTACCTTGTCTTTAAGTCCTTCTGTTACGAAGAAATAGTCTATCCTCCATCCGACGTTCCTTTCCCTTGCCTTTGTCTTATAAGACCACCACGTATAGCACTCGGGCTTATCGGGATAGAGCATCCTGAAAGTATCGATCAGCCCGAAGTCCCTGAACTTATCCATATATACGCGTTCTTCGGGGAGGAAGCCCGATACCTTGGAATTGGCCTTGGGATTGGACAGGTCTATCTCTTTATGAGCCGTGTTGACGTCGCCGCAGCATATAACGTTCTTTCCTTGAGACAGGAGATCCCTGACCTTATTGAGGAAGCAGTCATAGAACTCGAGCTTGAACTTAACATACTCGTCGCCTCTTCCGCCGTTAGGGAAGTAGATATTAAATAGGACTGTATCACCGAGATCGGCCACGATCGTCCTGCCTTCGGTATCAAAACGGCTCTCTCCGAGACCAAAGGTCACTTCGGGCTTGAGATCTTCTCTTACGTAAAGCGCGGTCCCGGAATATCCCTTCCTCTCGGCAGAATAAAAATACGACTTATATCCTTTAATATCAGTGATCTCTGTCCCGAGCTGGTCCGGCTGTGCCTTTGTCTCCTGTATGCCTATGATATCGGCATTCATATCCTTTATTATATCCGTGAATCCTTTTCCGGCGATCGCCCTGATCCCGTTTACGTTCCAGCTTACAAGTCTCATTTATCCGTACCTTTCTATATATACTTCTTTATTGTTATAATCTTTACTGAAAATGATTTTACACGAAAAGAAAGGCTTAGGGAAACCATATGTCCAAGATCCTCGCAGTTTGCCTCGGAGGCACGATATCATCGGCAACAGACAATAAAGTGATAAAGCTCAAGGGAGCTCCCGAGAGGTCTTTCTGGGATAAGTTCAAGATCTCCGAGGAAATCGCGTTTGTAACGCCGATACTCTATTCGTCGGAAAATGCTGATATAGATATGTATAAGGCTGCGATAAAAGGGACAATAAAGGCGATCGAGGAAGAGAAGCCCGACGGTGTGCTGATCCTTCACGGCACCGATTCCATGGTCTATTTTGCGCAGCTGGCTGTAAGGGTCATGTCATATCTTAAGCTCCCCGTAGTCATAACGGGATCGATGGCGCCTCTGGATGATACCCACAGCGACGGCATCAGGAACGTCAAATATGCGCTTGGACTCCTGTCCGCCGCGATCGCGAGCAAGAGCGGGAATGCCACCTTCGGTATAGTGTTCTGCGATTCTTTCCTGGGGCAGTCGGTATTTGTCCAGGCCAGACAGGCAACGGGGCCGGATTATTACGGCGAGTTCAAGAAGCACGGCGGGAAAGGCGATATCACCGAACTGTCGGAGAAGGATGCCAAGGCGTTCCTTGAAGGAAAGACCCCGAAGATAATGGTCATTCCGGCCGTTCCGGGGTTCCCGTTCGATAAGGTCGATATCTCCGGGTGCGATGCGCTCCTAATACAGTCATACCATTCCGGGACTGCAGATACAAAGGCTTTGCCGATGCTTCTGGAAAGAGCTTCCGCAGCGGGAGTCCGTATATTCCTGGGATCCGCCCCCAAGAAGGCTTGCAGATACTTAAGCCAGGACATCCTTTCCAAGGCCGGAGTAACATCATATTCCGACATAACATTCGAAGGGGCGTGGGCCGAGACCGTAATAAAGTCGGTGTGAATCTCCTTTTCATACCTTAAGTTTGCCCAGTATCCGAGATTGACAGACAGCGGCCTTTATGCAATACTTTGATTATCAAAGGAATTGTAAAGGCGGTATTTTGATGTTGACCGGAAAGATAATCGGATTGGGGTCATATCTCCCCCCGAAGATCATGACAAATGATGATTTTGCCAGGATCGTTGATACGAACGACGACTGGATAACAGAGAGAACAGGCATCAAGCAGAGGCACTTTTCTGACGGTATAGAAGATACATCTTCAGCCATGGCGGCAAAAGCGGCGAAGGCCGCTATCGAAGATGCGGGCATAGATGCTTCGGAGATAGAGATGATCGTTGTCGCCTGTACGACCCCCGACAAGCTCTTCCCGGCCATGAGCTTCTGCGTTCAGAAGGCAATAGGAGCGGAAGGCTGTATCTGTTTTGACGTAAATTCCGCATGCCCGGGATTCGTAACGGCTTATAACGTTGCCCAGAACTTTATCGAGAACAGCGGTGTCAAAACAGCCCTTGTCATCGGAGCCGAATGTCTGACAAATATCGTGGATTATACTGACCGCGGCACCTGTATCCTTTTCGGTGACGGTGCCGGAGCGGTGGTGTTAAGAGCCGGAGAAGGCAGGAAGAACTCTTTTATCTTAAGGTCCACGACGGAGAAGATGGAGTGTCTTTACTGTGAAACCTTAAAGCAGCCCAAGAGAGCATCTGAGGAAGAATTTGAGAAGGATACATACCTTCACATGAACGGAAGAGAGGTCTTCAGGTTCGTGGTATCCACGATCCCCGCCAATATGCAGGAGCTTCTTGACCGTGAGGGTATAGATGCTTCCGAGATCGATCACTTCGTCTTTCATCAGGCCAACAGCAGGATCATAGAATCCACGGCCAAGAAATTGGGGGTTCCTCTGGAGAAATTCCCCATGAACATACAGGAGACCGGAAACACGTCATCGGCATCCATTCCGATCCTTCTTACGAAGATGAAGAAGGAAGGCACCCTGAAGAAGGGCGATAAGATCATGATGGCTTCTTTCGGAGCGGGCCTCAACTGGGGCGTAAACTATTTTGAATATTAATCAGGCAGGAGGATTATCCGGAAATGACAAAGATAACTGAAATGATCGGCATACAATATCCCATATTCCAGGGCGGTATGGCCTGGGTGGCAGACTGGCATATCGCAGCTGCGGTAAGTAACGCCGGCGGCCTTGGCATAATCGGATGCGGTGGCGCAGACGAGAACTGGATCAGGGATCAGATCAGAAAGTGCAGAGAAGCTACCGACAAGCCTTTCGGCGTTAACGTAATGCTCATGAATCCCAGGGCACCCCAGATCGCGGAAGTCCTCGCGGAGGAGAAGGTTAAGGTAGTAACGACAGGCGCAGGTTCCGCAGGCAAGTTCATCCCCATGTGGAAAGAAGCCGGCATCATCGTTATCCCGGTCGTTCCTTCCGTTGCTCTTGCAAAGAAGATGGAAAAGGACGGAGCCGATGCGGTCATCGCTGAGGGAACCGAATCCGGCGGACACGTAGGCGAGCTTACGACAATGGTACTCGTACCCCAGGTCGTTGACGCCGTAAGTATCCCCGTTATCGCTGCGGGAGGTATCGCCGACGGCAGGGGAGTCGCAGCATCATTTATGCTCGGAGCAGAGGCAGTACAGTGCGGTACCGTATTCTGCGCTTCCGAGGAAGTCAATATCCATCAGAACTATAAAGAGATGATAATCAAGGCCAAGGATACTTCCACAAAGGTAACGGGAAGATCCGCAGGCGCTCCCGTCAGACAGATCAGGAATCAGCTCACGGCAGAATACTTAAAGCTCGAGGAGGCTCACGCTTCTTTCGAGGAGCTCGAGGCTCTCGGAGTCGGATCATTGAGAAAAGCCGTTATCGACGGTGACACGAAGGGCGGTACCTTCATGGCAGGCCAGATCTCCGGAATGATCAACGAGATCAAGCCCGTCAAGACCATTATCACTGAGATGTTTCTACAGGCAAACAAGCTCATGGCCGGTGCAAAGGAGATCGTGTAAGAGATGAAGATCGCATTTGTATATCCCGGTCAGGGCGTTCAGACAGTCGGAATGGCGCAGGATTTCTGCGAGAAGTACGGCTGGGCAAAAGAGATGGTCGATAAGGCGGCAGATGCTTCCGGTATCGACATGAAGCATATCCTTTTTGATGAAAACGAGGACATACATGTTACCGAATACACACAACCCGCGTTGGTAACTGCATGCTGCATAATGAGCAAGGCTCTCGAGGACAAAGGCATTCATCCGGATATTACGGCAGGCCTTTCCCTCGGAGAGTACTGCGCCCTCGTGACGGCAGGCGTGCTCGATTTCGAGGAGGCCGTAAGGCTCACAAGGATCAGGGGCAAGCTCATGAGTTCCTATGTTCCTGCAGGTTTGGGCACCATGGCGGCCATAATCGGCCTGCCAAAGGAGACTATCGAGGAAGCCGTCGAGCCTATCGAGGGCGCTACGGTGGCCAACTATAACTGCCCCGGCCAGATCGTCATCACGGGCGAGAAGGATGCCGTTGCAAAGGGCATGGAGGTCCTGTCCGAGAAGGGCGCCAAGAGGGCAGTCGAGCTCAAGGTATCCGGTCCTTTCCATTCCCCGATGCTCAAGGGCGCAGGGGATAAGCTCCGTGTCGAGCTCGACAAGGCGCAGATCAAGGACCTTAAGATCCCTTATATCGCAAACGCGAACGCCCAGGTCATCACCGATACCTCATCGATCAGAGATCTTCTTCAGACTCAGGTATCCTCATCGGTAATGTGGGAGCAGACTCTCCTTAAGATGAAGGATCTCGGTGTGGACGTCTTTGTCGAGATCGGCCCCGGCAAGACTATCGCGGGCTTTGTAAAGAAGACGGTCCCTGAGATCCCCGTCATCAATGTATCGACGGTCGAGGATATCGACAAGGCAGCAGAAGAACTCAATAACCTTTCAAATAAATAAGCGGAGGATATGAAAATGTCTAAGACAGCAATCGTAACAGGAAGCGCAAGAGGAATAGGCAAGGCTATAGCCGTAAAGCTCGCAGGCATGGGCTATGATATCGCGGTCATCGATGCATGCCCCATTGAGATGACCGAGGAGACGGCAAAGGAGATCGAAGGTCTCGGCGTAAAGGCCAAGGCTTACAGATGTGACGTTTCTTCCAGTGCAAGCGTTAAGGAGACGGTAGAGGCGGTACATGCAGACTTCGGTTCTATTGACGCGCTCGTAAATAATGCAGGCATCACGAGAGACGGATTCCTTGTAAGGATGAAGGAAGAGGATTTTGATGCCGTTATAGGAGTAAACCTCAAGGGTACATACAATTTCTTCCGTGAGGTCGTTCCGGTAATGAGCAAGCAGAAGTACGGACGTATCGTAAGCATCTCTTCGATCGTCGGCCTTCAAGGCAATGCATGCCAGGTCAACTATTCCGCCAGCAAGGCAGGCGTTATCGGTATCACTAAGTCCGTGGCAAGAGAGTATGCCGTAAAGAACATCACATGTAATGCCATCGCTCCCGGATTCGTCCAGACAAAGATGACGGACGAACTGCCCGACAAGGTTAAGGAGCAGATGCTCGCAGCGATCCCTCTGAAGCGTTACGGCCAGGTGGAGGATATCGCCAATGCGGTAGGATTCCTGGTATCAGACGATGCTTCCTATATCACGGGTCAGGTCCTTTCCGTTGACGGCGGAATGCACATGTGATCCTTAAAGAAAAATACGAGGAGAAAAGATAATGGAACCCAAAAGAGTAGTAGTGACCGGAATGGGAGCGATAACACCGCTCGGCAACGATGTGGAGTCCTTCTGGAACGGTCTTGTGGAAGGCAGGAATGCCGTAGGTCCCATAACGAGATTCGATACGACCGGCTATAAGGTCAAGCTTGCTGCAGAGGTCAAGGACTTCGATCCTTTGAAGTACATGGACTTCAAGACGGCAAAGAGGATGGAGCTGTTCTCTCAGTTCGCTGTGGCGGCTTCATGCGAGGCCGTTACCCAGGCGGGCCTTGATATGGAAAAGGAAGATCCCTACCGCGTAGGCGTTATCGTCAGCTCGGGCATCGGATCCATGCAGGCTACCGAAAGAGAGCACAAGAACCTTCTTGAGGGAAAGAAGGTATCGCCTTTCTATATCCCCATGATGATCTCGAACATGGCATCCGCGAGCATCGCGATGAAGTTCGGCATGAAGGGCAAGAATATCGACATCGTAACGGCATGTGCCTCGGGTTCGCACTCCATAGGCGATGCCTTTAAGACGATCAAGTTCGGCGATGCCGATGTCATGCTCGCAGGCGGCGCCGAGGCTGCCGTATGTCCCCTGGGCGTGTCGGGCTTTACGTCTCTTACTGCTCTTTCCACCAATGAAGACCCGGAGACGGCATCAAGACCCTTCGACAAGAACCGTGACGGATTCGTCATCGGCGAAGGTTCCGGCGTAGTAGTACTCGAGGAGCTGCAGCACGCCAAGGCAAGAGGAGCCAAGATCCTTGCAGAGGTAGTCGGCTACGGTGCCACGAACGATGCCTTCCACATCACTTCCCCCGCCGAGGACGGCTCGGGAGCCGGCATGGCAATGAAGATCGCCATGAAGGAAGCAGGCATAGGTCCTTCCGACGTTGACTACATCAATGCACACGGCACGTCGACTCACCATAACGACCTTTTCGAGACAAGGGCGATCAAGTTCGCTTTCGGCGACGAGGCAAAGAAAGTAGCCATCAACTCCACCAAGTCCATGATCGGACACCTCTTGGGAGGCGCCGGCGGAGTCGAGTTCATCGTCATGGTCAAGTCCATCGAAAACAGCTATGTCCACGTCACGCAGGGTTCGACAGAGAGCGAGGAAGAGCTCGACCTCGACTATACTTTCGGATCCGGCAAGCACATGGACATCACATACGCCATGAGCAACAACCTCGGTTTCGGTGGCCACAACGCCACGGTCATCGTTAAGAAATACGAAGAGTAAAGGAGACACAAGAATGGCCAATTCACTCGATATCATGGGGATCCAGGAGATCATCCCCCACAGACACCCGTTCCTTCTTCTTGACAAGGTTGAGGATTACGAGCCCGGACAGTACTGCGTGGCATATAAGAACTTTACATACGACGAGATGTTCTTCAGAGGTCACTTTCCCCAGATGCCCATCGTTCCCGGAGTCCTTACGGTAGAGGCCCTCGCACAGGCAGGAGCCGTTGCCATCCTTTCCCAGGAGGAGTTCAAGGGCAAGATCGCCGTATTTGCCGGCATTGACAACTGTAAGTTTAAAAAGCAGATCGTTCCCGGAGACACGGTAAGGCTCGAGACCAAGATTACCGCGGTAAGGGGTCCCATGGGAGTCGGCGAGGCTACGGCTACCGTAGACGGCAAAGTGGCGGTGTCCTGCACGCTAAAATTCGCCATCGCCAGATGATTTGTAACAAAAAATCAATGATGTGATTATTCTAAATAGATACAAATATTGATATTATATAGGTTGTTCCGCATTGCCGGAGCAACCTATTTTATAAAGAAAAGGAATAGTTTTCATGAGTTTAGGGAAGAGAGCAGCGTCACTTCTGTTGGGATTAACGATAGCCTTTACGGGCTTTTTCGGCCGAAGCGTATTCCTTGCCAGCGCCGATTCAAGAGGCGGAGTAACGGGATATGTCGAGAGACTTTATATCACGGTCTTACAAAGACAGCCGGATCAGGCCGGTATCGATTCATGGGTAGCGGCCATGAGTACGGGAACTTCTGCGGCGGAGTGTGCTGCAGGCTTTTTCGGAAGCGATGAGTTCCGTAACAGGGAATTAAGCAATGATGAATACCTCACCATCCTTTACGATGCGATGCTCGGAAGGGAAGCCGATGAGGGCGGACTGGCTGCATGGTCGGCGCTTCTGGAGGACGGATATCCCAGAAATCAGGTCCTTGCTGATTTTGTAGGATCGGACGAGTTTACGGCTATCTGTAATTCCTTCGGTGTCACGAGAGGCGACTACGCTGTTACCGACGTCCTTGACGTCAATTACCGCGCCGCCGAGTTCGTAAGACGCGCTTACAGACTGATCCTCGGAAGAGAGGCTGATCCCGACGGTCTTCGCGACTGGACGGAGAGGATCGCGAACGGCAGTATCACTGCCACGGGTCTGGTCCAGGGTTTCTTCGGAAGCCAGGAGTTCCTGAGCAGGAACGTAAGCAATGAGGAATTTGTATCGATCCTTTATAATACTATGCTTTCCAGGGACGGCGATCCCGCGGGGATCCAGACCTGGCTCTCGCTCCTTGATGCCAAGGGTGTTTCCAGGAACTATATCCTTAAGGGTTTTGCCGATTCGGCCGAGTTCTGTGCCCTGTGTGACAACTACGGTCTTCCCAAGGGAACCGTCGAACTTGATGAGCCCCGCGACTGGAATCCCGACAGAAACGTATTTATCATCAACGCATATATGTCCGCTTATGAGAGAATGCCTGAGGCGGGAGAACTTAACGACTGGGCCAGGGCTTTTACCGGCGGAACTGCAGCCAAGGTCCTTTTAAATGCCATCTTTGATTCCATTTCTCTTCCCTCGATGACCCCTTCCGATGCCATCACGCAGATCTACGAGACCTGTCTTGGCAGAAGACCTTCGGATGCTGAACTTCGAAGCGGCAGAGCCTTTATAGCGACTAATGGTATCCCCGCTTTCATCGACAGCATATACGGAAGTGAAGAGTTTGCTTCTTTCTGTGAAGGATACGGAGTAGGCTCGATCTATAATGTCGGTCTTAATGTCCTCGACGGCAAGATCTACTATTATGACGGTACTTCAATGAGGACCGGGTGGCAGACGATCGAAGGCAGAAGATACTTCTTTGATCCCGAGAGATATTCGGCCGTTATAGGATGGAGGTTCATCGACGGACTCAAGTATTATTTCAACGAGGACGGAACACTTTGCCAGGACGTAGATCCCATCATCGGCATGCAGAGTTCCTATTATGTAACGGTAAATATCCAGACAAATACGATAATGATCTATGCACAGTCTGAGACGGGCAACTACGATATTCCCGTAAGGGCCATGATATGTTCCTGCGGCGTCGGAGGATCCACCGTAACAGGCGATTTTACGATTGAGAGACTCGGAAGGTGGAGAGAGCTCATGGGACCCTGCTGGGGCCAGTACTGTTCCAGGATCACGGGCAACTATCTCTTCCATTCCTCCTGGTACTACAGGGACGGAGATCCCCGTTCGCTGTCAGTTACCCAGTTCAACCAGCTCGGACGTAACGCTTCCCACGGATGCGTAAGGCTTACGGTCCTGGATGCCAAGTGGATCTGGGAGCACTGTAATGGATCGCGCGTTCACGTATTCTCTTCTCCCGAAGGAATACCGTTTGACAGGCCCGTTCCTTATCCTGCAGTAGCCATAAGCGGCGACTACGGATACGATCCCAGAGATCCTCTCATAACGGGCTGACCGTGATGGAAAGAAAAGACATAAAGATCGAAAGGCAGGCATCGCTTCTTTGCGGTGCCGCCTTTTTTTCCACCCGTGCTCTTGAAGAGGAAGGCATCAGGAGCCTGAAGCTCCTGGATGGCGGAACAGGGATCAACTTTGAGCAGCTCTTTGGAGATCTGTACAGGGATGAGGCTCAAAAAGAAGGTCTCTCGCCCGAAGGGTTTGATAATGTCATCAGGAATTTCTTTGATGATAAGAAGCTTTCCGAAGATGAGAAAAAGGTCAGGGACGCGATAAGGGAAAAGCTCAGCACGAGGCTTGGCGGCATACCTTTAGCCCCCGGATGCTATCCTTCGGGGATAATGCTCGGAGCGTCATGGGATCCCGATGTGGTCGAAGAGACGGGAAGAGCGCTCGGAATGGAGGCCAATTCCTATAAGATAGACTGTCTTCTGGGGACTCCGAACCTGAATATCTTAAGGGAGCCCCGTAACGGCAGGTTCTTTGAAGGAATATCCGAAGACCCGTATCTTACGGGGGAGATCGCTTCCTCGTTCATTAAGGGAGTCCAGGAACGGGGAGTGGCGGCAAATGCCAAACACTATGTTGCCAATAATCTCGAGATAAACCGCGGAAAGATCGATGAACATATCAGCAGACGCGCGCTGGAAGAGATATATCTTCCCGGGTTCAAGGCCTGTGTTGATTCAGGGGTAAAAACGATAATGGCCGCATATCCGAAGATAAACGGAGAATACTGCGTCAAGAACAGGTTCCTTCTTAGAGATATCCTGAAGGAACGCTGGGGATTTAAAGGCGTTGTCATGACGGACTGGGATGCCTGTGACAGTAAAAGAGGCGATGCGGTGGCCGCAGGGACCGATCTTATAATGCCGGGTCCGGTCGGGCCTGAAGATATCATTGCTGCTGTAAATGACGGAAGACTGACGGAAGACGAGCTTAATGACTCATTCTCGAGGATGAAGGAACTGGCCGGATACTGTGATCGTCCCAAAAAGGAAGTATCTCCCGAAGAGTATATCTCTGCGGGGGATCAGGCGGCATATAAGGCTGCTTCCGAAGGTATTGTGATGCTCCGAAATAAAAACGGGGCTATGCCGGAAAGAGATACATCGAGATATATCCTCTTCGATTCAGAAGATATGACGGATCACGGCGACGGCAGCGCTCAGGTATTCACTTCCAGAAGATATCCGCTTAAGGAGTATCTTCCCGGTTGCCGTGTTAATGACTATGATGCCATAGACGAGGATACGGTATCGGTGATCGTCTGTACGGTCAGATCCGGTGAGGGGACTGACAGAGATGATCTTAAGATGCCGGGAAAGACCGTGGAGACATACGAAAAGGTCGCGGCTAAAGGCAAAGGAAGGATAGTCCTGGTATTAAATGTCCCGGGTCCCGTCGAGATCCCTTCGTCATGGGAGCCGGATGCGGTCTTTGTGATCTTTTATCCCGGCATGATGGGTAAAAAAGCCCTTGCGGATATAATGACCGGGAAGATATCACCTTCCGGGAAACTCCCGTTCACATGGCCGATAAGGTATGAAGACACGCCGGCGTTCCTGAACTATCCCGAAGGGAATATCTGTAATTACGGCGAGGATATCTACGTGGGCTACAGAGGCTATGAGAAGAGATCCTTGGCGCCTTTATATCCGTTCGGGTACGGGCTGACATACGGTGAGACGGAGACGGTCTCGGTCCTGACCGGCCGTGATACCTGTACTTACGGAGAGAATATCGTTCTTAAAGTGAAGATAAGGAATAACGGGCCGTTTGAAGTCCGGCAGGTCGTTCAGGCATATACAAGAACTCCGGGACGGGATTTCAAGGAACTCAGAACTTTCGCCAAATGCACACTGGCTCCGGGCGGGGAGAAGGATATTGAACTGGTCATCGATACTAGAAGGATCGTTTTCTTTGATGAGGGTTCCGGAAGGATGATAAGAAAGAACGGTATCTGTGAGATATCTGTCGGAACATCGTCACGGGATATCGATCATAAGATATTTGTAAGGCTTACCGGCGGGGACGGGGAGGCTGATCCCGGAAGTCATATGACAATACTTAAGCTTCGTAAACACGAGGGGCTTACGGAAGAACTCGTTAAGCTGATCGAAGCCTCGGGAAGTGACAGGATGATACTCGAAAACGCCGTGAGATACGATCCGTCAAAGACCGTTTCGGAACTGTATCCGGAGCTCTCAAAACGCTTTGATGACATATGCACTTTGCATAACAGAAGAGTATAACTTCTAAATAAAGGTTTATTCGTATTTTGTCCCGATTAGTTGTATAATCAGATAGATTATGCATTATGAAAGGCAAATGTAAGATGAAAGCAGTAATTCTTGCGGGCGGATTCGGTACGAGGATCAGTGAAGAGAGCGTTCTGAAGCCCAAGCCCATGGTAGAGATATGCGGCAAGCCCATCCTTTGGCACATAATGAAATACTACTCATCTTTCGGGATAGATGAATTTATTATCTGCTGCGGTTACAAGCAATATGTGATAAAGGAGTGGTTTGCGGATTATTATCTTCACACATCCGATGTCACATTCGATTTCACATCACAGAACAAGATGATCGTCCATAAGACCCATACGGAACCCTGGAAGGTCACGCTCGTCGATACGGGCCTTAACACCATGACCGGCGGAAGGATCAAGAGGATCAGGAAGTATGTCGGTGACGAGACATTCCTTCTCACCTACGGTGACGGAGTGGGAAATATCGATATCAACAAGCTTATCGAGTTCCACAGATCACACGGTAAGATTGCCACGATCACTGCGGTCAACGTCGGACAGCAGTTCGGCTGCCTTGAACTCGACAAAGAGGGCGCCGTTACCAAGTTCAGGGAAAAGAGCGATTCTGACGGTGCCGTGATCAATGCCGGTTATATGGTAATGGAGCCGAAGATCTTCGATTATATCGAGGGCGATTCCACGGTATTCGAGAAGGCCCCCCTTGAGACTCTGGCAGCGCAGGGCGAGCTTCGCGCATACAGGCATTCCGGTTTCTGGAAGTGCATGGATACCAAGAGAGACAAGGAAAAGCTCGAAGCTCTTATCGAGTCCGGCGAAGCTCCCTGGATAGTTTGGGAGGAGTAAAAAGTGGCATTTTTCGATCCCGAGTTTTACAGAGGAAAAAAGGTTTTCCTTACCGGTCACACGGGTTTTAAGGGAACATGGATGAGCCGTATCCTTATTGGGGCCGGAGCGGTCCTGACGGGTTATTCGCTGGCTCCCGCCACCGATCCCGACCTGTTCTCTATGGCGGACATTGAGGATAAGATGACATCGGTCATCGGAGATATAAGGGATCTTTCCTCCCTGAAGGCCGCTTTTGATAAGGCGGATCCCGAGATCGTCATCCACATGGCGGCTCAGCCGATAGTCAGGGACTCCTATAAGGATCCCGTTTATACCTATGACACGAATGTCATGGGGACCGTAAACATCCTGGAGTGCGTCAGGCTCTCCAAGAACGTGAAGTCTTTCCTTAACGTTACGACAGACAAGGTATACAAGAACAACGAGTGGGAATGGGGCTACCGTGAGGACGAGCCTCTGGACGGCTTTGATCCTTATTCGAACAGCAAATCCTGCAGTGAGCTCGTTACCCACAGTTATAAGGCTTCTTTCTTTTCTTCGGAGGATGCTCCGGCGATATCGACGGCCAGAGCGGGTAATGTCATAGGCGGCGGCGACTTCGCCAATGACCGTATCATACCGGACTGTGTAAGAGCAGCCCGGAAGGGAGAGGACATCATAGTCAGAAATCCCTATTCCACAAGACCTTACCAGCATGTTCTGGAGCCCGTTTGCGCTTATCTCATGATCGCGCAGAGGCAGTATGAGGACAGGAAGTACGCTTCATGGTACAATGTCGGCCCCGATGACTGCGACAACGTAACGACGGGAGATCTGGTCGATATGTTCTGCGGCAAGTGGGGCGGGATAAAAAGAGTTGACAGATCCGATCCGAACGCGCCTCATGAGGCATCGTTCCTGAAGCTCGATTCGTCCAGGCTCAAGAAGACTTTCGGTTGGGCTCCGACATGGCATATCGATACGACCATGAGTAAGATCGTCGAATGGAACAAGGTGTGGTTCAGTGGCGGCTCGGTCCCCGAGATCATGGACAGACAGATAAAAGAATTTATTACAAGGTAACAGGAGAAACAAGATGTTTGAGAACATGAATGAACAGCAGGCAAGAGAAAAGATCCTCGCGGAA
Organism: Clostridiales bacterium; assembly: GCA_017617295.1. GTDB lineage: Bacteria > Bacillota > Clostridia > Saccharofermentanales > Saccharofermentanaceae > Saccharofermentans. The sequence continues at coordinate 28,783 of JAFZWN010000048.1, forward strand.
GTGGCGGAATACTGTGATAAATATCACAATACGGAAAGCTATAAGGACGGCGACCGTATCCCTTACGCCAGAAGAGTATACGGATCTGAGGAGATGGTCAATCTCGTTGACAGTTCCCTTGAGTTCTGGCTTACGGCAGGAAGATATACGGATCAGTTCGAGAAAGCTTTCGGAGAATATCTGGGCGTTAAGTTCGTAAGCCTTGTCAACTCGGGCTCTTCCGCCAACCTCGGTGCATTCATGGCTCTGACGAGCCCTCTTCTCAAGGATCGTAAGATCAATAGAGGAGATGAGGTAATAACGGTTGCAGCGGGATTCCCCACAACGGTAGCTCCCGTTATCCAGTACGGAGCGGTCCCCGTTTTTGTCGACGTTACGATCCCTCAGTATAATATCGATGTTTCCAAGCTCGAGGCTGCTCTTTCTTCTAAGACAAAGGCTGTCATGATCGCCCATACTCTCGGCAATCCTTTTGATCTCAAGGCCGTAAGGGATTTCTGCGATAAGAATAACCTCTGGCTCATCGAGGATAACTGCGATGCGCTGGGTTCAAAGTATACTATCGACGGAGAAGAGAAGTTCACCGGTACTATCGGTGATATAGGAACATCTTCCTTCTATCCTCCCCACCATATGACAATGGGCGAGGGCGGAGCCATCTATACCAATAACCCTCTTCTTCATAAGTGCATCAGGTCCATGAGAGACTGGGGAAGAGACTGTATCTGTCCTTCCGGTAAGGATAACTTCTGCGGACACAGATTCGACAAGCAGTACGGGGAACTTCCTCTGGGGTACGATCACAAGTATGTTTATTCCCACTTCGGATATAATCTGAAAGCTACCGATCTTCAGGCAGCCGTAGGTTGCGCTCAGATAGTTAAGTTCCCTTCTTTCGTCGAGAGAAGGAGACATAACTTTGACAGACTGAAAGCCGGTCTTTCCGGACTGGAGGACAAGCTGATCCTTCCCGAGGCGGCCGAGAATTCCAGACCTTCATGGTTCGGTTTCCTTATCACATGTAAGGAAGGCACTGACAGGAACAAGGTAGTCAAGTATATCGAGGATAACAAGATCCAGACCAGGATGCTCTTCGCGGGCAACCTTACAAAGCACCCCTGCTTTGACGAGATGAGGGCTACCGGAGAAGGCTACCGTATCGCGGGCACTCTCGAGAATACGGACCGCATCATGAACGATACGTTCTGGGTAGGCGTTTATCCCGGAATGACCGATGAGATGATCGATAAGATGGCTCAGGTAATAAGGGAAGCCGTTGATCAGTAATGAACGATTCCATAGGCGGTAAGATCTGGAAGGTTTTCGAGAGGTTCGTACTCTGGTGCATGAACCTGATCCTTAAACCTGTCGGAAAGGAACTCAAGGGCGAGAAGGCGGACGCATTTATGCAGTTCGTAAAGTTCGCCCTTGTCGGTGTTACCAATACCGTTGTCTCCTATCTTATCAATGCAGTAACGCTTCTTATCCTGACCAGAAACGGGCTTTTCCCGCAGTCGGATATCTTTATCGGAAATACCGTGGCGTTTTTCTTAAGCGTTCTCTGGGCTTATATGCTCAGTAACAGGTTCGTTTTCAAGGAAGACGAGAATGCGGAAAAGAGAGTATGGTGGAAGACGCTCCTTAAGACTTATGCGGCATATGCATTTACCGGACTCGGGCTTTCAAACCTGATCTCGCATGTCGGAGTCAATATCCTTCATATGAATAAGTTCATACCGCCGCTCATCAATCTCGTGGTATCTGTTCCGATCAACTTCCTTCTCAATAAGTTCTGGGCATACAGACAGGAGGAGAAGACGGACGGGCCTTCTCTTAAGAAGAAAAAGGCCGATATCAAGACGATCGTTTTTGCGGCTGTCAGTTTTGCCCTTTTCGCGGCTTTCCTGATGCCGTTCTTCATGAGAGATCCCGTGGGATCGGATATACAGTTTCAGCTGTTCTTCAGAAGAGGCCAGGATTATCTTGCCGACTTTTTTAATGTCTGCATGTATTCGGTAAAGAGGGATCCCTATTTCAACATCGAGAACGGACTGGCGGAAAAGGCATATCTTCCGATCTGCTATGTATTCTGCTTTGCTCTCGTTATGATAATGAGGTCGGAGGTCCCGTACCCCAATATAACGATAACCGAGATACTTATGGGTTCGATCGTTGTTTCCATGTGTGCGGCCGCTCTTGCTGTGGCGGTATATGCATCCGTAAAGGGAAGCGTATGGAAGAAGGCGGTCGTTGCGGCTTCGGTAATGATAGCGGGCCCCACTCTTTATACGATGGAACGCGGGAACCTGATACTTATCGCCATACCGATGATGGTCATCTTTACGGCGACCTATTCGTCTGAAGACCGTAAGCTCCGTCACCTGGGCTATGTCTGCCTTGCGATCGCCGCGGCATTAAAGGGATATCCCGCCATTCTCGGACTGCTCCTTGTTTACAGGAAGCAGTGGAAGGACACGCTGTTCCTTATCCTGTACGGAGCTGTCATTTCATTTGCCCCGTTCCTGATGCTTCGAAACGGACTGGCCAATATCCCGAGATGGTTTGAAAACATCGGCCTCAATACCGAGAGATACGAGTTCCTGAACGGAGACAAGCTCGGATACCGTTTCTTCCTGGCAAATAACGGCGGACTCGTCCTCGATGAGATGAAAGAGATAAGGGACACGGTAAACCTTATCATCATCATCGTTGCCGTGCTTGCCATGCTGGGAGCCTTCTTTGTCAGGACCGAATGGATGAGATATCTGATGCTTTTGTCGGTAATACTCATCTTCCCCGCGAACAATGCCTATTACGTAGCAATGTATCTGATACCTTTTGCCGTTCTTTTGCTGAATCAGGAAAAGAACGATCCTGTTATCATCATCCTGACTGCCGTTACGGCATTTATGCTTACGCCGTACCGGATCGCGGGAGAGAGTTTTTTCTACGGAACGGATAATTCTTTATATATCCTGAATATCGCAGTGATCGCCTTATTTGCTGTCTCAACGGTATTCTGTATAGTATCAGGCGGGATCGGGGCTTTTAGAAAGATCGTCCCGGTAACGGCCGCCAAAGGAGGCAACAAGTCATGATAAGCACAGTACTTCTGGCCTATAAGGAAGAGGAGAATCTCCGTGTCCTGATGCCGAGGATCAAGGAAGCATTGAACTCCACCGGCGAAGAATACGAGATAATCGTAATAGATACAAAGGAGCCTTTGGATAATACCAGAGGACTTTGCGAAGAAGAGGGAGCACTGTATTTTAACCAGGAGGATCCCGGATTCGGGGGAGCTTACCGTAAGGGATTATCGGTCATAAAGGGCGACAAGATGCTGGTACTCGACAGCGACGGATCCCATGATCCGAAGTATATCCCGGCAATGTATAAAAAGTTTATCGAGGGCTATGATGTCGTTATCGGATCGAGATATACCAAGGGAGGTTCCACTTCCGATGCTAAGAGCTCCCAGGTGATGTCGGCTATACTGAACTTTATGTTCAGGCTCTTCCTCGGGATCAAGGCAAAGGATATGTCGACGAATTTCAGGATATACGACACGTCCACGTTCAAGGATATAAAGCTTAAATGCGTTAACTACGATGTTCTCGAGGAGATTCTCCTCGAGATGAAGCTTAAAAAAGGGAAAGAAGGTTTCCGTATAGCCGAAGTACCGATCGCATTTAACAAGAGGATATACGGTCAGTCTAAGAGAAGGCTTATCCCGTTCATTATAAGCTATATCAAGACACTGGCAAGACTTACGGCAAGAAGGATCAAAGGAGCATAAGAATGAGAAATATCAGTTTGCTTGACTGCACATTAAGAGACGGCGGATACGTAAACGACTGGAAATTCGGAAGAAACAATATCGTGAGCATCTTCGAGCGTCTCGTTGCTTCAAATGTGGACTATATCGAGATAGGATTTATCGATCAGGCAAGGGAATACGATCCGGACAGAGCCATCTATCCCGATGTCAAGTCCGTAAACAAGACTATGGGCAATCTCGAAAAGGGCAATTCCCTGATGGTGGGTATGATCGATTACGGTCATGCCGATATAGACAAGGTCTGCCCGGCTTCCGAGAGCTGTCTTGATGCCATCAGGGTCATCTTCAAAAAGCATCTCAGAAAGGAAGCCCTGGAGTTCGTAAGGCAGATAAAGGATCTCGGATATAAGGTATTTGCCCAGCTCGTATCCATCACCAGCTACGACGATGACGAGCTTATGGATCTTATCTCGCTGGCAAATGATGTCAAGCCTTTTGCGGTTTCAATGGTCGATACCTACGGTCTCTGCCACAGCGATACCCTTATGCATTACTGCGAGATCCTCGATAAGAATCTCGATCCCGCCATCGAGCTCGGTTATCATGCGCATAATAATTTCCAGCTCGGATATGCCAACTGTATCGAGATGCTCTCTTATAAGACAGAACGTAACGTGCTTGTTGACGGTACGATATTCGGTATGGGCAAGAGTGCGGGCAACTGCCCTCTGGAGCTTATCGCCATGTATCTTAACGGCAGGCGCGGCAAGGAATATGACATCAACCAGATCCTCGAGGCGGCAGATGCCAATGTCATGAACTTCTATAAGACATCCCCCTGGGGTTATTCGCTGTTCTACTTTATCGCGGCATCCAACGACTGCCATCCCAGTTATGTCAGCTATCTCATGAACAAGAGGACTCTGTCGATAAAGTCGATCAACAGGATATTAAGAAGACTTGAAGGCGATAAGAAACTTCTTTATGATGAATCCCTCATAGAGAAACTCTATTCGGATTATCAGGAGATGGATGTTAACGATGCCGATTCTATCGAGGGCCTTAAGGAAGAGGTCGCCGGCAGGGAGATCCTTCTCATCGGTCCCGGTACCAGTGTAGTAAGGGAAGATGCCAAGCTCAAAGCCTTCATAATGGAGAAGAATCCGCTGGTAATAAGCATAAACTTTATCCCTGATACGGTTAAGCCCGATCTCCTGTTCGTTACGAACGCCAAGAGATTCGTGCAGCTCTCGTCTGTCCTGTCCAAGAATTCCGATACTTTCAAGGTCATAGCGACATCCAATGTTACCAATTCGGTCGTGCCATTTGATTACACGATCAGATATTCCAATCTTCTGGATTTCAATGCCCAGATCATAGACAACTCATTCCTCATGCTTTTGAAGCTGCTCATAAAGCTCGATGTTAAAAACGTTTACTGTGCGGGATTTGACGGATATGCCACGGACAACCGGCCGAACTATTTCGATCCTGATATGGAATATTCCTTTACTTCCTTCGAGGCCAAGGACTTAAACGATTATGTCATAAGTTCACTTGGAAAGCTCTCGGACGATATAAGCATCAAATTCATAACGGAGTCCTATTACGATGTCTGAAATAATGGTACCGGAATATAAAGCCGTCCTTTTTGACGTTGACGGAACGCTTCTCGACACATCGGAAGGGATACTCGTATCGATCAGGGAGACGATCGAACATTTCGGATATGAGATGCTCCCTCAAAGCGAGCTTTTAAAGTTCATAGGTCCGCCCATCGAATGGTCTTTCCGCGACCGTCTGGGACTTACCGGGGAAGCGATAACCGAAGCGGCCATGTATTTCCGCGACAGGTACAGCAACCATAATCTCCTTCTTGCCAAGCCCTACGAGGGCATACCGGAACTCCTGGATTTCCTTAAGCAAAAGGACATCCCGGTAGCTATCGCCACCTATAAGAAGGATGATTATGCCAAGAAGCTCCTTCTTCATTTCGGTTTCGGCGATTATACGGATATAATCTACGGTTCCGATTACGAAGGGAAGCTCCGTAAGTGTGACATAATCGAATTGTGTATAGAAAGGCTCGGTATATCCGACCGTAAGAAAGTCCTTATGGTGGGAGATTCCAAGCACGATGCCGAAGGCGCGGCCAAAGCGGGAACGTCTTTCGCGGGCGTATCCTTCGGATTCGGCTTCGGAGACTTCGGAGGCGAAGACATAAACGATTATGAGCATGTGATCTATGTGGACAATGCGATCGAACTGAGATCCCTGTTTAACTGAAAAGAGGATAAAAGATGGAAAAGAAAGTAGCACACATCATTGCTGATTTTTTTGTAGAAAAAGGCGTAAAGGATGTCTTTACGGTAACGGGCGGCGGCGCGATGCACCTGAACGATGCATTGGGCCACAAGGAAGGCCTTCACTGTGTATATAATCACCACGAGCAGGCGTGCAGCATCGCCGCGGAAGGCTACGCAAGGCTGACGGGAAACATTGCCGTATGCTGTGTTACTTCCGGTCCCGGCGGAACGAATGCGATAACCGGAGTAATGGGAGGTTATCTTGATTCCATCCCGATGTTCGTCCTTTCCGGTCAGGTCAAGAGAGAGACCACGGTATGGTCTTGTCCCGATCTCGGATTAAGACAGCTGGGCGATCAGGAATTCCCCATCATCGGTTCAGTTTCCAACATGACCAAGTATGCGGTCATGGTGACCGAGCCGAACGATATCATGTATCACCTTGAGAAGGCGTGGTATCTTGCCAATCACGGCAGAAAGGGTCCGGTCTGGCTCGATATCCCTCTGGATGTCCAGGCCGCCAAGGTCGATACCGATTCCCTGAGGCATTTTGAGGAGGAAAGAACGGAGGATCCGGTATACGACAGATCCCTTACCGATAAGATCCTTTCCAGGATAAAGGAAGCAAAAAGGCCCGTTATCTTTGCCGGAACGGCCATCAGGCTGGCGGGAGCGCACGAGCAGTTCCTGAAGGTAGCGAGAAAGCTCGATATCCCCGTCGTTACGGCATGGAACGCTCATGACGTCATGACTGACGACGATCCCTGCTACTGCGGCAGACCCGGCACGGTCGGGACAAGAGGCGGCAACTTTGTTGTTCAGAACAGCGACCTCGTATTCGTTATCGGTTCCAGGCTTAATATCAGGCTCATAAGCTATAACTATAAGGCGTGGGCAAAGGATGCCTATAAGATCGTCATCGATATAGATGAAGCCGAGCTTAACAAACCCACGGTCGATGTGGATATGAAGATCCATGCCGATCTTAAAGACGTTCTCGAGGATATCCTTACAAAGGATTACGAACCGTCGCCTTCTCATTCCGAGTGGCTCAAGTGGGCAAGGGATATCAATGAGAGATTCCCTGCATGCCTTCCGGAGTATGACGACATTAAGAACCCGATGAATCCTTATGTATTTATCGACCGTTTCTCAAAGGTCATCGGCGATGACGAGAAAGTCATCTGCGGCAACGGTTCCGCCTGCGTTATTACGTTCCAGGGAATGCATATCAAGAAAGGAACAAGGCTCTTTACCAATTCCGGCTGTGCCGCTATGGGTTACGGTTTCCCGGCAGCTATCGGGTGCGCCGTAGCCGAGAAGGGCAAAAGGGTAATCTGTATAGACGGCGACGGTTCCTTCCAGATGAATATCCAGGAAATGCAGACTGTCATCTATAACAACCTTAACTTAAAGACATTTATCATAAACAATAACGGATACCATTCCATAAGACAGACTCAGACCAATCTGTTCCAGCCGCCGCTGGTAGGCGTATGTGACGGTAACGGCCTGAGCTTCCCCGATCTTTCCAAGCTCTCATGGGCTTACGGTATGCGCTATGTAAAGATTGACGACAGCAGCGACATCGAAGCCAAGGTCAGGGAAGTGCTCGAGGGAGACGATCCCGTTCTCTGTGAAGTTGTCGTATCCGACAAGCAGAATTTCACTCCCAAGCTGTCATCGAAGGTCCTTCCCGACGGAAGGATCGTATCACCGCCGATCGAGGACATGTTCCCGTTCCTTGATCGGGAAGAGTTTGATTCCATTATCGCTTCGGTACCCGGAAAGACGGAGAACTGATCATGAAAAGAGCAATAGTAACAGGTTCCACGGGAATGCTTGCCATAGCGACAACAGAGGTCCTTCTCGATGAAGGGTACGAAGTCGTTTGCATAGCAAGACCGGGTTCGGCAAGGATGTCCAATATCCCTTCCGACGAACGTATTACCGTAGTTGAACTCGAGATGAGCATGATCAGTAAGCTCCCAGAGATACTGAAAGCTTCGGGTATAGAGGAAGCGGAACTGTTCTTCCATTTTGCATGGGACGGAACACACGGAGATTCCAGAAACGATATGGATATCCAGGTCGTCAATATAAAGGCGGCAGTCGATGCCGTCAGAGCGGCAGCAGCTCTCGGATGCAAGGCATTTATGGGAGCAGGTTCGCAGGCGGAATACGGCAGGGTCAAGGACGGCACGAAGCTTACGCCCGATCTTGCATGTTTCCCCGAGAACGGTTACGGCATAGCCAAGCTCTGTGCCGGCAACATGACCAGAGTGGAAGCCGAGAAGCTCGGGATAAAGCATGTCTGGGTCAGGATACTCTCGACCTACGGACCGTATGACGGGGCTCATACCATGGTCATGAGCGCCATCGCGGGAATGGCCGAAGGCATGACGATCCCGTTTACCAAAGGCGAACAGATGTGGGATTACCTGTATGCCAAGGATGCGGCGAGAGCGTTCTTCCTTGCGGCGACAAAGGGGAAGCCCTCGTCGGTATATACCGTCGGATCGGGTAATATCATGCCCCTGGCCGATTACATAAAGACCATAAGGGATATAGTCTCGCCGGGACTGCCCCTGGGGATAGGACAGATGGATTATTATCCGGGACAGGTAATGTATCTGGCGGCGGATATCAGTAAGCTTACGGAAGATACGGGCTTTTGCCCCGCATATACTTTCGAGGAAGGGATAAAGGAGACATACGAATGGTTCAGGACGAAAATGCAAAAATGAAGAAGATCAGCGTACTTATCCCCTGTTATAACGAGGAACTGAACGTGGAACCCATGGGTCAGGCTCTCACGGAGATGTTTGCGCGCGATCTGCCGGGGTACGATTACGAGATCCTTTTTATCGACAACGATTCCAAGGACCTCACCAGACCGAAGCTCCGAGCCATGTGCGAAAAAGACAAGCATATCAAGGCTATCTTCAACGCCAAGAATTTCGGCCAGTTCAATTCCCCTTATTATGGAATGCTCCAGACAACGGGAGACTGTACGATCTCCATGGTCTGCGATTTCCAGGACCCCGTGGATCTTATTCCCAAATACGTAAAGGAATGGGAGAACGGTTATAAGATCGTTATCGGAATAAAGACGTCGAGCAAGGAAAGCAAGATCATGTATTTCCTGAGATCCGTATATTATAAGCTCATCAAGAAGTTCTCGGATGTCGAGCAGATCGAGCATTTTACGGGTTCCGGTCTCTATGATAAGTCCTTTATTAATGTATTAAGGGATCTGAAGGATCCAAAGCCTTTCTTAAGAGGCATCGTTGCAGAACTCGGATTCGAGAGGAAGGAGATCCCCTACGAGCAGCCCGAGAGAAGGGCCGGTAAGACCAGCAACAATTTCTACAGGCTCTACGATGCAGCAATGCTCTCGATCACTTCCTATACGAAGATAGGGCTGAGGCTGGCTACGATAGGCGGTGCGATCCTGTCGGCCATAAGCCTTATTATAGCGGTCGTATATCTTATACTGAAGCTCCTCTGGTGGGATGAATTCCCTGCCGGTATGGCTCCCGTAACGATAGGACTATTTGTTTTCTCGTCGGTCCAGCTGTTCTTTATAGGATTCCTGGGAGAGTACATACTCAATATAAATGACAGGATAATGAACAGACCCCTTGTCATCGAGGCCGAGAGGATCAATTTTGAGCCTTCGGAAAAAGAAGTTAAAGAATAATGATATAGTATGTGGTACAATAGCGCTGTTGCGTGATCAGACCATACATAAATCTATAAAAGAAATACGGAGAAAAAGATGAAAAAGATCAAGACAATAATCGCTTTGGTACTTACTGCGGCTAGTCTTCTGTCTTTTACGGCCTGTACCAAGAGAACGGCCGGAGAGACGCTTTATATGGATCCGTCCACAGGTCAGCTTACCGGAGGATCGTCGGTATCGGAACCAACCCCCACGAAGCCTCTGGCACAGAAGACTTTTGAAGAGAATTACGGATATCAGCTCTCTTCTTTCCTTAACAGACAGTATTATTTTGAGGGAGAGCCTATCCCGGTAGTCGAGACTAACTATTATTTTATCGATTCGTTTATGACGATCAATCAGTATGCTCTTTACGGCGGATATCCGATGCTCGAGGGCGGCTTTGTCGATCTGACGGCAGCGATGAGTTCAGACCCCGCGAGCCCCGATGCCTCCAAGACATATGGAGATCTTCTCGTTGAGTATGCCGAGCGGGTAATAGAGAGTACGTGTATCGTAATCAAGCATGCAAAGGAAGAGGGTCTTACTCTTCCGGAGGAGTCATCTGCAGCCATTAATGAGATGATAAACAATTTCAATACTCAGTTTGCCGCCCCCGAAGGGATCACTCTCGATCAGCTCTTCGCTCTCTTCTACGGTGAAGGATGCGGAGAGGCGGAATTCCGTCAGATCATGGAGGATTACTATCTTGCCGAGTATTATACGTCCCATTATATTGACGAGTACGAATTTACCGATGAGGAGCTTTACCGTCCGCAGGTAAGATATGCTCTTTATTCCGCCCCCGAGGATACCGCCACGCAGGAGGAACGTGATTCCCAGCAGGCTCTTGCCAATGCTCTTTTCGAAGAGTGCAACGGTGATATCGATATGTTCGAGCTCCTCGGCAATACAAGGCAGAATAACGGTGAAGTTACTCAGTACGGTGACATCCCCGTATCGGAAGGACAGACCGTTCCCGTATTCAACGACTGGGTATTTGACGAGTCCAGACAGGCAGGAGACATGGATCTTCTCTATGCTCCCGAGTACGGATATTTTGTTGTAGGATATGTCGGACTTACGGAGATCGATTATTCCGAAAAGTCGCAGATCGCTGTTGCCGCTCTGGGAGATATGATCACGGAAGCCATAGATAACGGAGAGTATCAGTTCTATACCAATGATTCTGTCGGACACGTTCCCAATGCCGAGGAGATCGCCAAGATCAAGGCAGGAACCGACAAGATGCAGATAGTCCTTATCGTACTCCTGTGCGTAGGTATAGTCCTTCTTGCAGTAGCGATATTCCTTCTCATCCGTTCGAGAAAGAAGGCGGCTTCCGAGGATAAGAAGGGCGGCAAGAAGACTGCTCCCAAGAAAAAAGTCAAGGAAAAGGAACCTGTCGAAGAGTCTGACGAAGACGAAGACGAGTTCATGTAACGATCGTAACGATCACATAACCGCAAAGGTCACGGCTGAATGACATATTACAGCCGGCCAGTGAAGAAGGAACAACGATATTGTCCTCGGGAACCCTCCCGAGGACATATTCGTTATAGGAATACCATGACCCGGGCTCCAGCATATCGAGATACTCTTCGAGCGTCAGATCATTCTCCGAGATGATCCGCGCGTGAGGCTGCCCGACATAACGGAGATGCCAGGGCTCGAAAGAGAACCCGGTCACATCCTCTTTTCCGTCCGGATACCTGATTATGAATCCGAAGTCGGAACAATGCTCGTTTACGTATCTTCCGACCGGAGAGTCGAGGAAAGCCATGCCTGCATGATACATGGTATATAAGTCGACGGCGAGCCCCGTCTGGTGTTCCGACGTTCCCGGAGCAGCAGCGATCTCCGGACCTTCCTCTTCATATATCCTCGTCTGATCCTCCGTGGTCCTGTAAGTGCTCGAGACATATATCCTGTCCCCGAAGGTTTCCCTTATATGATCGGACAGTGCCCCGTAACTTTCGATGATCTCGGAACCCATGAGAACATCGGTATCCCTGTAGAATACGGGATCGGGAGTGAAGTCCGAAGGAATGGGATGATCCCTGTTAACAAGGATCAGATCGTTACTGATATATTCCGGGGTGACATTTACGGTGTCTTCGCATGCATACGGCTTGAGCGACATCGGGGTGAGGAAGGAGAAGAGCTTCCTTCCGGTCTTTTCATAAGCGAACAGAAGGGAGAGAAGTATCAGTATAAATGCCAGATGAGAGGCCGTGACGATGATGTTTTTCTTTCTCATAAGACAAATATATCATATTTTGACACGGCCGCTTTTTTTCTATATTGTTAACACATGAGAAGGGAAAGTATCGACAACATGAAGGCTTTTGGGATAGCGCTCGTCGTTATAGCCCATTGCATCTCGTTTTATACCGATTATATCGCGGTGCCGTCCCGGACCGTTTTACTGATCGGTTCTTATTGCTATTCCGTAAATGTCGCCGTATTTTTTGTGCTTGCCGGGTATCTGTGCCATCCCCAGGCTATCGGACAGTATTATATTAAGAAGATAAAGAGCATACTTATACCGTTTGTCTTATTCAGTTTCCTTAAGATCTTCTACTCGCTCTTCATTACCGACAGGTTCGTCCATGCGGATACTCCGGCGGGGATGTTAAGGGATGCTTTTCTCGAAGGGCGGCTGTACTGGTTCATATATACGATATTATTAATGTTCCTTATCGCCCCTGTTTTCTGGAAAAAGGAGAGGGCCGTACTTACTTCCCTTGTACTCATTGGCGTCACCCTATTAAATACATATCTGTTCCTTACGGGAAAGACGGACGCGGTGCTCCTTCTTCAGATCAATAATTTCCTTGTATTCCTGCCGTTCTTTCTGACCGGTATCCTGCTGGGATATATTCCTGCGGGAAGGCTTCCGGATATCCTTCACCGAAGAAGGGGGATCAAGATAACCGTATCGGTGATCCTTACCGTTCTTATGAGCTTTCTTTATATAAGGGGAGAGCAGGTGCTTCTGCCAAGAGAGCTTGTCTATCCGGTCAGGTTCCTTGCGGCATTTCCTCTTATGTATCTTATCTGTGAGGCATCAGCCGCGATCTCTGTTAAGACTGAACTTATAAGGCTTAACGGCAGATATTCTTTGCAGATCATGCTGATGGACAGTTTTTTCAGGGTAGTTATCTATGAGATGCTGAGGAAGCTCCTTCCCGAAGGCGAGTACATGATATGGATAGTTGCAGTTCTCGATCTTACAGTATGCGTGGCGGTTGCCGCAGTATGTTCCAAGATACCGCTCGTCAGTTTCCTTCTGGGTTTAAAGCACGAGAAGAAGGCTCCTGACAAGGCATCCTGCGGTGTTTGACATCCGTCTCACACATGTTAGAATTAAAAGGTTAAAGTACAAGGAGGAGCAGGATGGAGATAACACCTGAACTTATTGACTATCTGCAGCAGCTCGGACGTATCAGCCTGAGCGAACAGGAGAAGGAGAAGACCGGAAAGGACCTTTCCACCATTCTCGGATATATAGATAAACTGAACGAACTCGATACCGAGGGTGTCGAGCCGATGAGCCACGCATTCGGAAGGACGAATGTCTTCAGAGAGGATACCGTTACGAACGATGCTATGGTAGAGGATATACTTGCCAATGCTCCCGAGAGCAAGGACGGTGCTTTCCTCGTCCCGAGAACGGTAGAGTAAGGAGAGTCTGTATGAGACCTGAAGAGATAGTAAGATCGTCCGCACTCGAGATCGGACGGAAGATTAAGAGCGGAGAGCTCACATCAGTAGAAGCTACAAGGGCTTTCCTCGATAAGATCACATCCGATAACGGAAAGTACAATGCTTTCGTTACGGTCTGCGAGGATGCCGTTAAGGAAGCGGAACTGATCGATCAAAAGATCGCGCGGGGGGAACTTAAAGGTCCCCTTGCAGGCGTTCCAATTGCCGTAAAGGATAATATCTGCACGAAGGGGATAAGGACCACCTGTTCGTCCAGGATGCTCGGAAACTTTATCCCGCCTTATGATGCTACCGTAATAAAGAAGTTAAAGGCCGAAGGCATGGTCATGATAGGTAAGACTAACATGGACGAGTTCGCCATGGGTTCCACCACAGAGACCAGCTACTTCGGTCCCACATATAATCCCTGGGGCGAGAACCGTGTTCCCGGAGGTTCCTCCGGCGGATCGGCAGCAGCCGTTGCGGCTGATAACGCATGCATCGCTCTTGGTTCCGACACCGGCGGATCGATCAGGCAGCCCTCGTCTTTCTGCGGCGTTACGGGATTGAAGCCTACGTACGGAACAGTATCCAGATACGGGCTTGTCGCTTTCGCGTCCTCTCTTGACCAGATCGGTCCCATAGGAAGGGATGCGAGAGACCTCGCGGCCCTCTTTAACATTATCTGCGGTATCGACGAGAAGGACCAGACTTCCACCGAGACGGCTCCGATCGATATGGATAAGCTGGATTCATTTGACGTCAAAGGTCTTAAGATCGGTCTGCCGGAGCAGTATTTCGGAGACGGCATAGACGAAGACGTCAAGGCCAGGGTCAGTGAAGCCGTAAGCTTCTTCGAGAGCAAGGGTGCGACTGTCGGTAAGTTCTCTTTCCCCATAGCGGATTACGCGATCCCGATCTATTACATCATAGCCTGCGCCGAGGCCTGCTCCAACCTCTCGCGATATGACGGTATCAAATACGGCTATAGCCCCGAGGGCGTTGATGATCTGATGGATCTTTATATCAGGTCGAGAAGCGAAGGCTTCGGAATGGAGGTCAAGAGAAGGATCATGCTCGGCAACTTCGTTCTGTCGTCCGGATATTACGATGCTTACTACAACAAGGCGCTCCGTGCCAAGGCTCTTATCAAGGAGGCTTTCGATAAGGCTTTCGATGAATATGACGTTATCATGGGCCCCGTAGCTCCCACTACGGCTCTTAAGTGCGGCGAGAGCCTCTCGGATCCTCTTAAGATGTATCTGGGAGATATCTGCACCGTCCTTGTCAACACGGTCGGACTTCCCGCCATATCCGTTCCCTGCGGATTTGACGGTTCCGGACTTCCCGTCGGACTTCAGATCACGGGAAGACACTACAGCGAAGGATTACTCTGTTCCGTTGCCTCTTTCTATCAGAAGCACACGGATCATCACACAAAAAGGAGCAGTGACCGATAATGGCTGATTACGAGATGGTGATAGGACTTGAAGTTCACTGCGAGCTTTCCACCAAGTCCAAGATTTTCTGCGGATGTTCCACGAAGTTCGGCGGAGCACCCAATACGCACGTTTGCGAGATCTGCTCGGGAATGCCCGGAACACTTCCCACGCTCAACAAGAGCGTTGTCGAGTTTGCCGTTAAGGCCGGCACGGCTCTGAACTGCGAGATCACGAGGAACAACAAGTTCGACAGAAAGAACTATTTCTACCCCGACCTCCCCAAGGCATATCAGGTATCCCAGCTTTATTTCCCGATATGCAGGAACGGCAGGGTCGAGATAAAGACAAGTAAGGGAACAAAGTATATAGGTATCCATGAGATCCATATGGAGGAGGATGCCGGCAAGCTCGTTCACGACCCCTATACGGACAAGACGATGGTGGACTATAACCGCTGCGGCGTGCCTCTTATCGAGATCGTATCCGAACCAGATTTCAGATCCGCCGAGGAAGTTACGGCTTATCTCGAGAAGCTCAGGGATACTCTGCAGTATCTCGGAGTATCCGACTGCAAGATGCAGGAGGGTTCAATGAGAGCTGACGTCAATCTCTCGGTAAGACCTGTCGGGACCACAGAGTTCGGTACCAGGACCGAGATGAAGAATATCGCTTCCCTGAAGGCTATCGCCAGGGCGATCGAATACGAATTCGAGCGTCAGGTCGACACTGTCGAAGCAGGCGGAAGGATAATCCAGGAGACCAGACGCTGGGACGATACCAAAGAGATGACATATTCGATGAGGTCGAAGGAGAATGCCCAGGACTACAAGTATTTCCCTGAACCCGATCTCATGCCGATAGTAATAAGCGAAGAGTACCTTAACAAGGTCAGGGAAGAGATGCCCGAACTCGCGGAAGCCAAGAAAGAGCGCTACATATCGCAGCTCGGTCTGCCCGAGTACGATGCCGATATCATCACGGGTTCCACGACCCTCGTAAAGATATTCGAGAAGACCGCCGATATCTGCGGTAATCCCAAGGAGGCATCCAACTGGATCCTTACAGATCTTCTGAAGATCATAAACGATTCCGGTAAGCCTCTTGACGAAGTATCTTTCAGGACGGAATCCCTGGGCGAGATCATTAAGCTTGTATCTGACGGCAAGATCAACAGGAAGACCGGCAAGCAGGTACTCGCCAAGGCTGTCGAAGAGGATATCATACCCGAGGAATACGTTAAGGCCAACGGTCTGGCACAGGTATCAGATGCAGGCGCCATCGAGCCTGTCATAAAGGAAGTCCTCGGATCAAATGAGAAAGCGGTAAACGAGTATCTCGGAGGAGCCGAGAAGAACTTCCAGTTCCTTATCGGTCAGTCGATGAGAGCGCTGAAGGGCAAGGCCGATCCGCAGAGCGTAAGGACGGTGCTCCAGAAGCTCCTGGATGAAATGAGGTAAAGATAATACAAATATATGGGTAATGCTATAGATCTTCTGATCGTATTATTCTTTGTACTTATAAATGCATTCTTCTCCGGAACGGAGATGGCTGTCATATCACTTAACGATGCCAAGATGAGGAAACTGGCCGAAGAGGGCGATAAAAATGCCAAAAAGGTCATCGGGTTCCTCGATCAGCCGGGAACGTTCCTGTCGACGATCCAGGTCGGAGTTACTCTGGCGGGATTCCTGTCATCGGCTTTTGCCGCGAGCAATTTTGCCGACAAGGGGGCTTCTCTCATAGATCCAAACGGCGTCCATTCCTGGGCGAAGCCTCTGTGCACCGTTATCGTTACCGTGATACTGTCATTCTTCTCACTGGTCCTCGGAGAACTGGTCCCCAAGAGAGTGGCTCAGAGATATCCCGAGAAATGGTCTTTTCTTGCCGCAGGGATCGTAAAGGTCTTCGGGTTCACGGCCAAACCTTTTATCTGGTTCCTTACAAAGTGTACCAATGTCATACTCATGCTCTTCCGCATAGATCCCAACGATAACGACAAGGAAGTAACGGAAGAGGAGATCCGCATGATGGTCGACGTAGGTTCCGAGTCAGGAAACATCGAAGACGCGGAGAAAGAGATGATAGAGAACATCTTCGAGTTCAACGACAAGGAAGTCTCGGAGATAATGACCCACAGGAAGAAGATCGTATCCCTTCCCGTGGAAGCTTCCTATGAGACCACCATGGAAGTGGCCAGGAAGGAACGTTTTACCAGGATCCCGATTTACAGGGATACCATAGACGATATTATCGGTATCCTTCATATAAAGGACCTTCTCGGAGTTACCGAAGACGAGTTCAATATGAGAAAGCTCATGAGAGATCCCCTTGTTGTTCACGAGACCAGAAAGATATCGTCACTGTTCTCGGAGATGAAGACATGCGGCATGCAGATGGCCGTTATCGTTGATGAATACGGCGGGACCATGGGTATCGCCACTATCGAGGACATGCTCGAGGAGATAGTCGGAAACATAACCGACGAGTTCGATGACGAGGAGCAGGAGCTGATCAGGCTCAGTAACGGTGACCTTATAGTGGCAGGCGATATGACCCTGTCGGATCTTGAGGATGTTCTGGATATGGAACTCGATGATGATGAGTATGATACTATCGCGGGTCTCGTGATACAGCTTCTGGACAGGGTCCCGGAAGAGAGCGAGAAGCCGACCGTCACATACAAGAACCTTCAGATCAAAGTCCTTCACGTTCAGGAAAACTGGATCTCGAGAGTAATGATCCACGTCGTCCCCGAAGAAAAGGAAGAGGACAGCAGTGAAGAACAGTAAACGTTTTGATGCCGTCTTCTACGATCTCGACGGCACTTTGATCGACTCCGTTCCCGTTATCACGCTCTGTTTCAGGAAAGCATATGAGGAACTGTTCGGAAGCTGCACCAGGACGGACGAAGACCTTCAGAGTTATATAGGCAAGCCCCTGACGGAGACTTTCGCCATGCACGGGGAAGAGGACTGCAGAAGGCTTACCGACACTTATCTTAGGATCAACAGGGAATACCTCGAAAAAGACCTGATCCCGCTCTTTGATAATGTTTATGAAGATCTTTCATATCTTAGGAGCCTCGGTATCAGACAGGGGCTGGTCACTTCAAAGAAGAGGGTATCGGCCGAGGTAACGGTAAAGTATAAAGGGCTCGACCGGATATTCGACTGTTTTGTCTATTGCGAAGACACCGAAAGGCACAAGCCGTACGGGGATCCGATCGTAAAGGCCGCAAACGATCTCGGGATAACCGACATGTCGAGGGTCCTTTATGTCGGAGACGCGTTGCCGGATCTTCTGAGCGCACGGGACGCCGGGGCGGCTTTTGCCCTCGTGGAGTGGACCAGACTGCCCGTCGGCGGGGCCGGAAGACCCGGCGGATACGAAGTACTGAAGCGCCTTAAAGACATTTCTTGCATTATTTGATACTCGGAATTATAATATATCGTGCTTTTTTGTGGCAAAAATCGTTTAGGCAGGTAAATATATGGCCAAGAAAAATGAAAAGGTAAATAAGGGAATCAAAGCCGACAGGCGTGCCAAGGTCATTCTCGGAATGATCATCACGGTTATCCTTCTTATAATCGCAGCTTTCTTCATTAACCTTTCCGGTCTGATCCCCAGGATCTTCACCGGTATCAAGATCACGGAGAATGTTAACGGACAGCAGGCCGTTATCGAGAATATCAGCGTTGCAGAAGCAACATATCAGTATGCATCGATCTATAATACGTATGCCCAGTACAATATGTTTACTGCCGATACGATAGATGACGTTATGGATCCCACTACGGGAAAGACATACCGTCAGTGGCTCCTCGATCAGGCTGCAGAGAAGCTCAAGACGATAATAATCATCAACAGGGACGCTGAGCAGAATGATTATCTGTCGCACTCCGGTGCCGCAGCATATGCAGAAGCCAATATCGAGTCTGCCAGAGCGATGGCCGGTCTTTACGGATATCCTTCTCTTGATACATATCTTCAGGCTATGTACGGAAGCGGAATGAACACTGCTCTTTACCGTGATTGCCTGATAAGAGAGACTCTTGCCCAGGAATATCAGCAGTATATGACACAGTTCGGTTTCCAGGTGACCGACGAACAGATCCAGGCTGCTTACGATCAGAACGAGTCCCTCTATCAGATGGCCGATTACTGCATCTACTACTTCGGCGGTGAGCATCTGGATGACGGTTCCGTTGACACGGAAGATGCTATGGCTGCTGCACAGGCTGTTGTCGATGCTGCTACGGATGCCGATTCGTTTACGGAAGCCGTTATAGATAATATTTCTGAAGAAGATGCTATCGCAGCCGGTCTCATTTCTCCCACACCTTCCGAGGACGCGGAGGAAGAGGATGCCGACGTTGCTCCGGCAGAGGAGGCTACTGAGGATTCTGAGCCTGTTAACCCTCTCCTTCACGAGAATGAGACGGCCCAGACACTGGCTTACGGTGCTGAAGGTCTTTCGGATTTCCTTTTTGATTCCGGAGAGATCGGTTCCGCTACTGTACTTACAAGTGATTACGGTGCATATGCCGTATATCTCATCGACAGACATCTCGACGAGGAACCCGTAGTCGCATACAGGTCTTTCCAGCTTACAAATGATACAAGACTTGAGAACGGTGCTACACAGGAAGAAGTCGATGCCGCATACCAGGCTCTTATCGCCGAGGCAAATGCCATGGTTGCCAATCCCATGACTGCGCTTCAGTTTGCTGACCTGGTCAAGGAGCATTCCTCTTCCTCATCGGGTATCATCTACGGCGGATATAATCAGGGAATTACCGCTGACAACTTTGTTCCCGGCGAGGGCAGCAACCGTGCCGAGCAGATGGAGGCAGAGGGCGCATGGCTCTTTGATCCCGCCAGACAGCCCGGCGATACATACATCTCTGTTGCCGCAGACCAGAGAACGCTTACGGTCTTCTACTTCGAGAGGAACGATCCATCATGGGTCAACTCCGCTCGTACCGAGATCATCAACACAAACGTATCCGAGTGGGCACAGGGACTTAATGCAAATGCTCCTTCGTACCTTATCTCCTACGATCTGATGAAGAAACTCGGAAGATAACACCAAAGCAAAGAATGATCTTAAACAGCTTCCGGAAGGAAGCTGTTTTTGTTTGTTCCGCATGCGGTTTCCCAGGGGGGCGGCGGCCTTTAAGACGGGTACAAATCTCCTCTTGACAAAATAAAAATCTCGTTGACAAGAAAACACAATGTGCGTATAATCTTTTAATGCGTCACTATGCCAAGGGGTAACTATGCCCTGTCGGCTTGACGAAAATGGATTTTTGTGATATGTCATAAAGCCATTTTACCAAAAAGCTCGCTCAGAAAGGCATTTCTGAAGCATTTAGTAAGAGGTGATTTGATAATGGTGCATCCCGTCAAACAGGGCAAGACTGAACGTATGTCCTACTCCCGTATCAATGAGGTGATCGAAGTACCAAATCTTATTGAGATCCAGAAGAATTCCTATAACTGGTTCCTTAATGAGGGTATTCAGCAGATCTTTCAGGAGATCTCTCCTGTAACAGATTCCCAGAATGTCTGGGAGATCTATTTCCTTGATAAGGAGTTTGACCCCACAAAACCCACGTGCAGTCTTGAAGAATGCCGCGAGAAGGACAGCAACTATGCAGCTCCTTTGAAGATCAAGCTCCGTCTGCGTAACACCGAGACGGGCGAGACAAAAGAACAGGAAGCTTTTGTCGGTGATTTCCCTATAATGACAGAGCACGGCACATTTGTTATTAACGGTGCCGAGAGAGTTATAATCAGCCAGATCGTAAGATCTCCCGGAGCATACTTCGGAACAGAGAAGGGCAAGAGAGGCGAGGTCCTTTCCACATCCCAGATCATCCCCAACAGAGGAGCATGGCTCGAGCTCGAGGAAGACGAGAACGGTATCGTAAGCGTCAGAGTCGACCGCGCCCGTAAGTTCCCCGTTACTATCCTCTTAAGATCCCTTGGTCTCGTCAGCAACGAAGAGATCATCGATACTTTCGGTGAAGAGGAAGGCCTTTCTATCACACTTGAGAAAGATACGTGCAACAGCAAGGAAGAGGCTCTTATCCAGTTCTATGCAAAGGTCCGTCCCGGTGATCCCGCTTCCGCGGAGGTTGCTGCCAACCACCTTTCCAACATGTTCTTCGACCCCAGAAGATATGACCTTGCCAGAGTCGGTATCTATAAGGTAAATAAGAAGCTCGGTCTCGCTTCCAGACTGGGTGGCCAGAAGGCCGCCGAGGATATCGTTTCCGAGGACGGCGAGCTCCTCGCCAAGAAGGGTACGATCATCAGTAAGGATCTTGCTCTGCAGATCGAGGATGCGGGTATCCTTTCCTGCCTCATCTATCCCAGGATCAAGATAGGTGACCAGATCAGCTATTCGGAAGTTATCCACAAGGCAGTAGGTAACGGCCGTGTCGATGCAGACAAATACATTCGTCAGAGCTTCAGCGCTAAGGAGCTTTCCGGATTTGATATCGAGCAGACGACGATCAACGAGAGAGTACGCGTTTCTGTTCTTCGTGAGGTCATCGCTTTTGTAAGAGAGAACTTCAAGAAGAGCGAGTACGCCCAGGAGCTCATGTATGCCCTCGACGAGAGAAAGGCAGAGCTCTGCCCCAGAAGCCTTGTAGTTGACGATATCTTCGCTATGGTATCCTACTTCTTAGGTCTTAAGCACGGCGTAGGAACATATGACAATATCGACCACCTCGGCAACAGAAGGATCCGTTCCGTCGGTGAGCTCCTCCAGCAGAACATGAGGACAGGTATGGCCCGTGTCGAGAAGAACATCAGAGAGAGGATGGCAAGTATCGATGATAAGGAATCCGATAAGATCACCGCTGCAAATCTTGTAAATACAAGACCTCTGAGCGCATCTTTCCGTGAGTTCTTCGGATCTTCCCAGCTCTCACAGTTCGGTGACCAGCAGAACCCTCTTGCAGAGCTTACTCACAAGAGAAGGCTTTCCGCTCTGGGTCCCGGCGGTCTTTCCAGAGACCGTGCTTCCTTCGAAGTCCGTGATATCCACTCTTCCCACTACGGAAGGATGTGTCCTATCGAGACACCCGAAGGTCCCAACATCGGACTTATCACATCCCTTGCTACTTATGCACGCGTAAATAAGTACGGCTTTATCGAGACTCCTTACCGTAAGTACGATAAGAAGGCCGGTAAGGTAACCGACGAAGTCAGATACATGACAGCTGACGAAGAGGATAATTACTTCGTTGCCCAGGCTAATGAGCCTATCGACGAAGAAGGCAGATTTATCGAGAAGAGGATCGTATGCCGTCACCTCGATGAGTTCGTTCAGCTCGATCCTTCCGGAGTCGACTACATGGATGTATCGCCCAAGCAGCTCGTATCCGTTTCGACGAGCCTTATCCCGTTTCTCGGCAACGACGACGCCAACCGTGCCCTTATGGGCTCGAACATGCAGCGTCAGGCAGTTCCCCTGATCAAGCCCGAAGCACCTATCATCGGTACGGGTATGGAGTACAGGGCTGCCAAGGACTCCGGCGTCTGCGCCGTAGCAAAGCGTGACGGTGTCGTAACATTCGTATCTGCGGATTACATAAAGATCACAGGCACTGACGGTGTCGAAGATTCATATAAGCTCTCCAAGTATCAGAGATCCAACCAGAGCACATGTATCAACCAGCGCCCCATCGTTTCTCTCGGTGAAGAGATCAAGGCCGGTGACATCATTGCCGACGGTCCCGCTACTGATAACGGAGAACTTGCTCTCGGAAGAAACGTTCTCATCGGATTTACCACATGGGAAGGTTATAACTACGAGGACGCCGTTCTCGTAAACGAGAGGATAGTAAGAGACGACTACTATACATCCATCCATATCGAAGAGTATGAGTGTGAGGCCAGAGATACCAAGCTCGGTGCCGAAGAGATCACGAGAGAAGTTCCCAATGTAGGTGAGGACATGATCCAGAATCTCGACGAGAACGGTATCATCAGGATCGGCGCAGAGGTCAAGGCCGGCGATATCCTTGTCGGTAAGGTATCCCCTAAGGGTGAGACCGATCCCACGGCCGAGGAGAGACTCTACAGAGCCATCTTCGGTGACCGCGCAAGAGAGGTAAGGGATACATCCCTTAAGGTACCTCATGGTGAGTACGGCGTAGTAGTTGACGTTGATATCTTCACAAAGGATACCAACCCCAACCTTAAGAATTCAGTTAACCAGATGGTCCGTGTATATGTTGCCCAGAAGAGAAAGCTCTCCGTCGGTGACAAGATGGCCGGACGTCACGGTAACAAGGGTGTCGTTTCAAGGATCCTTCCCGAGGAGGATATGCCTTTCCTTCCCGACGGTACGACACTTGATATCGTACTTAACCCTCTGGGCGTTCCTTCACGTATGAACATCGGTCAGCTCCTCGAGGTCCACCTCGGCCGTGCTGCCCGCGCTCTTAACTGGAAGGTCGCGACTCCCGTATTCGACGGTGCAAACGAGTCTGACATCATGGAAGCATTCCAGATGGCAGGTATAGACAGCGACGGTAAGACGATCCTTTACGACGGACGTACGGGTGAGCCTTTCGAGAACAGGGTAACGGTCGGAGTAATGTACTACCTGAAGCTCCACCACCTTGTTGACGACAAGATGCATGCCAGATCTATCGGACCTTACTCCATCGTTACACAGCAGCCTCTCGGAGGTAAAGCTCAGTTCGGTGGTCAGAGATTCGGTGAGATGGAGGTCTGGGCCCTCGAGGCATATGGTGCGGCTCATACCCTTCAGGAGATCCTGACAGTCAAGTCCGACGATATCGAAGGACGTTCCAAGACATACGAGTCCATCATCAGAGGAAAGAACGTTCCCGCATCGGGTATCCCCGAGTCCTTCAACGTTCTTACGAGCGAGCTCAAGGCTCTTGCCCTTGATGTAACTCTGTTTACCGACGATAACAAGGAATACAGAGCTTCCGACAGTTCCGCCAATTCGGAGCCCGAGGAAATGGATGAAGAGAGAAGACGTGAGTTTGACGAAGAAGAGTCAGTTACTGCTGAAGAGCTCTTAAGCAAGGGCTTCGTAGAAGCAAATGCCGACGGATCCATCATGGAAGACGACATGCCTTACGGCGATGACGATTCCGGATTCGATGACGATGAAGAAATGTGATAACGGCAAACTGATCAACTGACGTCAACAGGAAGGAGACTTCAAACAATATGTATGATTCAAATCATTTAACATCCATCGGAATAAAGCTTGCTTCTCCCGAGGTTATAAGAGGATGGTCACACGGCGAGGTCAAGAAGCCCGAGACCATCAACTACCGTACACAGAAGCCCGAGACAGACGGTCTTTTCTGCGAGAAGATCTTCGGACCCACAAAGTCCTGGGAGTGCCACTGCGGTAAGTATAAGAAGATCCGTTACAAGGGCATGATCTGCGACCGGTGCGGTGTTGAGGTTACAAAGAACACCGTAAGACGTGAGAGGATGGGTCATATCAACCTTGCCGCTCCCGTTTCACACATCTGGTATTTCAAGGGCACGCCCAGCAGGATGAGCCTTCTTCTCGATATACCTCCGAAGACACTTGAGAAGGTGCTTTACTTTGCAATGTATATCGTTATCGATCCCAAGGAGACTGACCTTGTTAAGGGCGAGACTCTTGATGAGATCCGTTACAGGGAATATGTAGCCAAGTACGGCAAGGGCGGCTTCGAGGCCAAGATGGGCGCAGAGGCCATCAAGGAGCTTCTCCAGAAGGTCGATATCGACGCTCTTGCCGAAGAACTCAATGAAGAAAGACTTAACTCTTCCGGACAGAAGAAGGGAAGGATCATTAAGAGACTCGAGGTTGTAGAGTCCTTCAAGAACTCCGGCAACAAGCCCGAGTGGATGATCCTCGAAGTACTTCCCGTTCTTCCTCCTGAGCTCCGTCCCATGGTTCCCCTGGACGGCGGCCGTTATGCCACATCCGACCTTAACGACCTCTATAGAAGAGTTATCAACAGAAACAACAGACTTAAGAAGCTCAAGGAACTCGGCGCTCCCGATATTATCGTCAGGAACGAGAAGAGGA
This sequence comes from Clostridiales bacterium, assembly GCA_017617295.1. Lineage (GTDB taxonomy): Bacteria > Bacillota > Clostridia > Saccharofermentanales > Saccharofermentanaceae > Saccharofermentans. The sequence goes on from JAFZWN010000048.1 coordinate 53,828, forward strand.
TGCTTCAGGAGGCTGTCGACTCCCTTATCGATAACGGTCGCCGCGGCCGTCCCGTAACGGGATCCACATCCGCCACGAGCAACAGGCAGCTTAAGTCTCTGACAGACATGCTCAAGGGTAAGCAGGGACGTTTCCGTCAGAACCTCCTCGGTAAGCGTGTTGACTATTCCGGCCGGTCCGTTATCGTCGTAGGACCCGAGCTCAAGATGCACCAGTGCGGTCTTCCCAAGGAGATGGCACTCGAGCTCTTCAAGCCTTTCGTGATCAAGCAGCTTGTTGATCGTGAGCTTACACAGAATGTTAAGACAGGCCGTAAGATGGTCGAGGCTTCCGATCCGGTAGTCTGGGATATCCTTGAAGATATCATCAA
>JAFZWN010000049.1 GCA_017617295.1 Clostridiales bacterium
AAGACAAGCGCCGATCGGAACGCCTCCGCCGAGGCCCTTGGCAAGTGTCATGATATCGGGTGTGATGCCGTAGTTCTCGTAGCAGAACATCCTTCCGGTCCTGGCTATACCCGTCTGTACCTCATCGATGATGAGGAGGACTCCCTGTTCGGAACAGAGCTTCCTTACTTCGCGGATATATTCCTTGTCGGCGGGATGGACTCCGCTCTCGCCCTGGATAAGTTCCAGCATGACAGCCGCAGTCTTGGGACCCATGGCGTCTCGAAGAGAATCTATATCGTTAAAGTCAACATAGAGGAATCCCGGGACATCGGGAGCGAAGGGTCTCCTGAACTTCTCCTGTCCGGTGGCGGCTATGGTTGCCATCGTCCTTCCGTGGAAGCTCATCTTTGCGGTTATTATCTCGTAACGGCCGGTACCCTTATAGTAGTGGTAGCCCCTTGCGAGCTTGATGGCTGCCTCGTTGGCTTCGGCTCCGGAATTACAGAAGAAGCACTTGTCGGCGAAGCTCATCTGGCAGAGCTTGAACGCCAGCTCCGACTTGGAGGCGATATAGTAGTAGTTGCAGCAGTGGATGAGATCTCCGGCCTGCTTCGTGATCGCCCTTTTAAGATCCGGATCTCCGTGTCCTAAGGAATTGACGGCAATGCCGCCGATCATGTCCATATATTTCTTGCCTTCCGTATCGTAGAGATAAACACCCTTACCTTTTGTGAAGGCCACGTCCTGCAATGAGAAAACGTTCATGCAGTATTCTTTGTCATATTGCTTTATGAGCTGAAAGTCTTTTTCGAATTCCATTATTTTTTCTCCTTCTCTTTGACGATCATGGTTCCGATGCCTTTCGAGGTGAATATCTCAAGGATTATGCTGTGAGGTATCCTGCCATCGATTATATGCGCTCTTCTGACACCTCTCAAGACCGTATCAAGGCAGCCTTCGATCTTCGGGATCATGCCGCCCGTGATGGTGCCGTCCTCCTTATAGTCCTTTATGGATTCGGAATCGAGGATGGAGATGAGGTCTCCCTCTTTGTTAAGGACGCCCGGAACGTCGGTCAGAGTGATGAGCTTTGAAGCCTTGAGAGCCACAGCGACCTCTGCCGCTACCGTATCGGCATTGATGTTATAGCTCTCACCGTCGGATCCCACGCCGATTGGCGCGATGACGGGGATATATTCGTCTTCCGCGAGCATCTCGATCACGTGGGTGTTGATCTTCTTTATCTTTCCGACGAAGCCCACGTCTATTGGATCGCCGTTACTGTCTGTTGTCATCTTCTCGGCCTCGATCAGGTTGCCGTCGATGCCGCAGATTCCGATAGCCTTGGCTCCCTTGGAATTAAGGTTCGAGACTATCTCCTTGTTGGTCTTTCCGATCAGTACCATCTGTGCTATCCTCATGGTCTGTTCGTCAGTATAGCGGAGCCCGTTTACAAAATGGGACTCGACATTGACCTTCTTTAACATATCGCTTATGTCCGGTCCGCCGCCGTGAACGAGGATCGGGTTGATGCCGATATACTTGAGGAGCGTGATGTCATCCATTACGGAGTGCTTGAGCCCTTCGTTGATCATGGCATTTCCGCCGTACTTGATGACTATCGTCTGTCCCCGTAGCTTCTTGATGTAGGGGAGGGCGTCGATAAGGATCGAAGCCCTGTCTATCTTGTTCTTCATCTCCTCGGGTACTTCCGGGATCTTGTTCTTATCAGTCATATCAAACACCTCGTACTGTAGTCAGAAGTCCTGCGTCTTCAGGGAAACCGCACATGCAGTTCATAGCCTGTATCGCCTGAAGCGCTGCGCCCTTGCCCAGGTTATCCTGGCAGCTGAAGAGCTTTATCATTCCCGTTTCCGGATCGTATGCGCCAGTCACGTCTATGAAGTTGGAGCCGTTTACTGCCTTCACTTCGGGCATGGTCCCCTTGGGAAGGACGCGGACGAATGTCTCGTTTTTGTAGTATTCCTCATAAACGGAGATTATCTTTTCCGTCGTTACTTCGCCGAAAGAATCATCCGGTCTGCAGTAGATGGTAGCGAGCATTCCTCTCCTGAAAGGTGCCAGATGCGGGGTAAACGTCACCTTGACATCTGTTCCCGCGAGGAACGAGCACTGCTCCTCGATCTCCGACGTATGTCTGTGACCAACGACGCCGTAGGGCTTGAAGGATTCGTCGAGCTCGCAGTAGGAATAGGCGAGATCTCCCTTTCTTCCTGCTCCGGTAACGCCGGAGACGGCATCTATAATTATAGTATTTATATTAATAAGACCCTGCTTAAGGAATGGAGCGAGAGCGATGAGGGAGCATGTCGGATAACATCCGGGGTTGGCTGTGAGCCTCGCGTTCTTAAGCTTTTCCCTGTAGAACTCGGGGATACCGTATACCGCTTCGGAAAGAAGATCCTTGGCGGGATGCTCGAGCTTATAGGACTTCTCGTAGATATTCACGTCCTTATACCTGAAGTCGCCGCTGTGATCGATGACCTTTACCCCTGCGTTCAAAAGCTTCGGAACCGTTACCGAGGATACCCCGTGAGGGAGCGCGGTGATAACGAGATCACTGTCTTTCGCCACTTCTTCGGGTGTCAGATCCTCGAGGAGTATGTCACAGATGCCTCTGTATACCGGATATACATCAGAGAATCTCTGCCCGGCAAAAGTCTGAGACGTGAGATGTGAGATCTCTGCATAAGGGTGCGCCAGAAGCCCGCGAACGACTTCTGCGCCAACGTAACCTGTAGATCCGATGATACTTACTTTTATCTGTTTCATATATATATACTCCTGTATCGAGTGATTTATGCAATATACTGCATAATTATACAAATGTCAAATGCCTTCTGTTTTTGTTGTTTAAAATACACAAAACGGATTGAGAGGGTATGTGCAAAAAGTAAAATTAATCAGAAAAAACAAAGAAATTAAATACAAAACGGGTATCCCTTTTTTGGATATCTTGTCATATAGTACACGAAATGCCACTTTGGTATAGTATTTGCAGGAAAAAGCCCATAGGGCGTTTTTGGAGGTTTATTAAATGGCAAGTTTATCTTTCCAGCATGTTTACAAGAAGTATGACGGCGGTGTTGTAGCCGTTTCTGACTTCAACCTTGAGGTTGCAGATAAGGAGTTCGTTATTCTCGTAGGACCTTCCGGTTGCGGTAAGTCCACAACACTTCGTATGCTCGCAGGTCTCGAGGACATCTCCGAGGGTGAGATCTACATCGAGGATCGTCTTATCAACGATGTACTTCCCAAGGACAGAGATATCGCGATGGTTTTCCAGAACTACGCTCTGTATCCTCA
>JAFZWN010000050.1 GCA_017617295.1 Clostridiales bacterium
CCTCGTTCGGATGTATGCCGTCTTCACAGAGATATCTCGAATAGTTCTTCTTCTCGAGAAAGATCGAAGTTATGTCTATCACGGGCACCTCATTGGCGATCGCGAGTTTAAAGATCTCTATGTTATACCGCTCATGCCAGTTGGTGATGTACTGCGGATCGTATCTCATCCACTTTCTGATGTTCTCGGCGCAGAGATCTTTTGAGATATGCCTGAAATACCTGTCAGAATCTATCGGCGGAAGAGACAGCAGCACAGGCTTTTTACCTATTGCCTTGATCTCGTTTATTATCGAAGTGTACGTATCCGTGAAGTTGACTATCGTACTCATCGGAAGGTGTTCGCGCTCAGGATCTTCCGCCACTTCTTTCCAGTTGAAATCACAGTCGTTGCCTCCGAATTCCAAAACGACATATTCACCGTCGGTGTCCTTGATAAGCTGAAGATTCTTCTCCAGTATGCGTTCGCCTTTTGTTATGGTGCTTCCGAACTTCGCCTTGTTCTCGATGGTGATCCCGAATGACTCCTCACATATCTTCTGGAAAGAAGAATCAGACACTCTATAGTTATCATCCTCATATATAACGCCCTTAAGGACAGAATCGCCAAATGCCGCTATAGATCCCATTTATCCTTCCTCTCTTCCGTTACTAAGCCCTGCTTTGTATTCTGGAATAAAATCATCCATGACCGCCTTTACGTAATCCGCAAGATCTTTTTCATCGTCGGGAGTTATATCGCCGACATAAGTTCCGCTCATGGTCATGGGATCCCAGTTGACCAGAAATGCTATCAGCATATCTTCAAAAGCATAGGGATCCTCTCCGTACTCATCGTCCGCTCTGCTCGCTTCGGGTATATCAACTATCCGTCCCGACTTCTTAAGGCTCCAGTACATAATGATACAGTCTTTAATATCTACAGAGTGAACACAGATCTCATATTCGGGACCCAGCTGCTCGGAAAGGATCTTATTTCCGGATCGGGTTATGAACTCCTCCGCCTTGCCGGTTATTTCCCGTACCTGTTCGATCGTATAGAGCGGTCCTTCCTCTTCAGGCTCGAGGATCTCTTTATATGCAATATTATTCTTTACGGCATTCCTTATTATCTGATCCTTTCCGATAAACAGCATATCATCGAAAACGATCTTCTTATCGTCCTTGGAGGTAACGGTAAATCTCTTTCCGTCCGCCTCGATACTTCTGATATCCGCGAAAGCGATCCTCTTCGTTCCGAATAATTTCCTGATCTCTATACCTTCTTCGTTTACTTTGATATCCATATGAGTCATCCTTTCAGCTTTACGGAAAGTATATGCCGGGCCGGCCAGAATTCATACAGATGAAGCGCTTCCGTTTTGCCACTGAAAGAGGAAAACTCTCCCATGACGATCTGAAGTGCTTCACTGATATTCTGAGGTCTGTCTATGAGCAGGGTCGTATGTGACGACCAGCCATACGGATCGGAACTGTCAGTAAATTCATCCTTCAGTTTAAGCATAGCCTTATTGACTTCAGGCTTGATAAACAAAACATCATTCTCAGGAAGACGGAATAATCCGACATGACTGAAATCAACTTCAAATGACTTATGATCTTCCGAGATCCTCAGCAGCCTCTGCTTAAGTTCTTCCTCCTGTTCGGAAAGATAAGAACCGAGAGTAAAATGCATAGGGATCCCCTTAGTCTGTACACCGGAAAAGCCCTGCTCATACAATCTGTTTTGAAGCGCGGTCAGTTTTCCTTCGGTAACATCATCGAATCCTGCCAGTATGTATAGTGCCTTATCCGCCATAAAACTATCCCTTTCTCCGTATTGAAAACTACAAAGGGATTATATCACTTTATAAAGCTCAGCACGTCCACTTATATCCCGCTTTTATCACGGTCTCGATATGGTAACTTGCGGATCCGAGAGCCATCCTGAGTTTTTTGACGTGGGTATCGACCGCTCTGTCATATCCTTCGTAATCCATGCCCCACACCTTGTCGAGGATCTGATCTCTGGTAAGAACGATATTCTTGTTATCTATAAAGAATAAGAGCAACTCGTATTCCTTGGGAGCCAGGACCGCTTCCTTACCGTTTACTGTCACATATCTTCTGGGAAGGTCTATAAGTATCTCACCGACGGCGACTTTGCCGTTCTTTACGACCAGACCGTGATAACGGTTGATGAGTGCATTGATCTTCAGAAGGAGAAGTTTTGTCGAGAAAGGCTTGGTTATATATTCATCAGCGCCTATCTCATAACCTTCCGTGATGTCGCTTTCGGTCCCCAGCGCTGTAAGGAAGATAACGGGAACATCATATCTGCTCCTTATGAACCTGCACACTTCCCTGCCGTCTTTACCGGGCATCATGATATCCAGGATCACGACATCATATCGGTTCTTCTCTATATACGAATATGCCTGATCGCCGTCGCAGGCGGCATCCACTGTGAACCCGTTCTTACGCAGGAACAGACCGACAATGTCTCGCAGTCCCCTCTCGTCTTCCGCCAGTAATATCCGATAACCGTTTTCCGTATTCATTTTCTCACCCTGTTCATCTCAAACCAGAAAGTCGTCTTATATATATCGCTCGTACATCCGTAACGTGCATTATGCAGTTCAAGTATGCTCTTGCATACGGACAGTCCCATACCGCTGCTGCCGAACCTGTCGGTCCTGGCCTTGTCTGTCTTATAGAATGCATCCCAGACTTTTTTCAGTTCCTTCTTATCGATCCCGGCTCCGTCATTACTGACCTCGAAGAGGATCTTCTTTTCACGGGATGTGATCTTCACATCCACCTTTTTATCGCAGAACTTCACCGCATTTGAAAGGAAGTTGCCTATCACTGTCTTCATCATGGAAAGATCGGCATTAACCGTAAACGAGCCGTCTTCAGGAACGGCCTGAAGCGTAGTTCTAAGGCTGCGCTCGCTTATTATCGGCTTCATCTGATCAAAGAGAGCCTTGGTAAGCGAGAACACATCCACTTCCTCGAGCTTCAGGCTCCGCTTTCCCGAATCCATCTTACTCTTGTCCAGCAGTTCATTGACCAGTCCCGTCATGTTATCGACTTCGCGCGCCAGCCTCTCCGAATACTCGGGACGGTCCTCCTCATCGATATAATCCCAGTTCTCGACATATGCCTTGGCAACTGCCAGAGGAGTCTTGAGATCATGAGCGATGCTCCTTGTCAGTTCATCCCGCTGGTTCTCATATCTGACACGATCGCGATAGAGTTTGATCATCATAAAGCAGACAGCGCCTTCGATGATCAGCAGGCTCACCAGTCCCACGATATAAGCGGAGAGATTGGCGGAGACTGCGATCCTTATGGGATGAAAGACATATACTCCGTATACGGTCCTGCTGTCCGAATAATTCCTTACGCTTATGTAATACGATGTAAATATATCGTCCTTCTCTCTGTCCAGTATATCTCCATCGACAAAATCCTCACAGAGATCTTCCGCCTCAGCATTCAGTGAGGCCTTCTCCTCCGAATCGGCCATTCTCAGAAATTCGACATGGATATTGTCTTCTCCAGCCCACTCCTCATATGTGGTAAACGGCCCTGAGGGATCATATCTCTCGACACCGATCGTATAGTACTGCATGGAAGATGCATTATCAGGCTGATACAAAAGCCGTCCTCTGTATATATATGTCTCGTCACACATACCCTCGATCTCAAAATCATAAAGATCGCGGCTTGAAAAATCAAACGAATCGTCGACGGGAATGATACGGATGCCTTCGTGAAGCGTGGTATGCTCGTACAGCTTATATACCATGAGAAAATCTTCGGATCTGATGGAAATCCCGTTACCGAGATCCATATATCCGTAAAAACCGAGATTTCTGTTCCCGAATACCGAAGCATTCCTCCAGCATGAAGTATAAAGCTCCTTGACCAGCGGCTCGGTATCCATCGCGGAATCGGAAGCAGGCATCTGGACCCGCGCCTCCAGCTTGGCTTCATCCATATAATCCTTCATTGCCTTTGAAGCTATGACATAAGTATAAAAACAGCCTGCCAGAACAAAGGCAGCCAGGATAAGTAACGTAATTACTATCGAGATCCTGATATAATGCTTCTTCATCTTCCGTCCTCTCACAAACGATTTTATCAGATTTATGAGACGAGTATAAAGTGAAGATATGTATTCTTTATGTACCCGTCGGTAAAAACTCTCAGGTTCAGTCGAAAAGGACGCCCTTCATGCAGACAAGAGGTTCGTTTCTGTCGTAATCCCAGGAATGGTATGCTCCTCCCCTGCAGAACCCCTTATGTGCGCATTCCCTGCAGGAAGAAGAATCACAGGACTTGTCACGCCTGAATATCTTAAACTCATTCTCCCAGATATCCTTAAACCTGTCCTTACGGATATTCCCCTGCATCAGATCCGGTCTCCTCTCGATATCAAGGCACGCGCCGATGTCGCCGTTACTCATTATGCTCGCCGTATATACGCCGGCATTACAGAGCCAGTACCAGTCCCTGACCTCGACTTCATAGTCGAGCCCGAGATAGTGGCTGCACCCGTACATGACGGGATACCCCTCACGTCTCTTCGCCCTTATAAACTCGAACATCTTCTGAAGGTCTTCCTTCGTACACATGAGCTCGGGGCGCAGGAGCGCTCTGCCTATAGGTTCGAGATTGATCACTCTCCACGAATCGATATCTATTCCGTCAAAGATCTCAAACATCCGATCGATCTCGTTTATGTTTTCGTGATTAAATACGCTCGTGATCTGTACCGATGAGAAAGCTCCCTCATCGATAAGATTGTTTATGCCTCTCATGGCAAGTTCATAGGCTCTGTTCATCCCACGGAGCCTGTCATGAGTCTGCTGCAGCCCGTCGATCGATACCGATATCGTCCCCATACCAGCCAGTGCAAGCTTATGAGCGACTTCCTTCGTGATCAGTGTGGCATTGCTCGTCATGCCCCATTTAAAGCCGAGATCCTTCGCATAGTTCATTATCTCGAAAAAGTCTCTACGAAGAAGAGGCTCTCCGCCGGTGATACAGAGCTGCAACCTCGATATATCGAAATCCTCTTTGATCTGATCGAGGATCATCTTATATTCTTCCGTTGTCAGTTCTCCGCTCTGAGGCTTATCGCAGTTGCTCCCGCAGTGGAAACAATGCTCGTTGCATGCCGTCGTGAGCTCGAAGAAGAGATGCCTTAACTGAGGCTTAACATAAAGGCTTTCAATATGATCTGAAAGCCTTTCTAAATGTTGTTTCTTAAGTTCCTCTATTACGGGATGCACCGGGTTCATTGGAAGTCCTCCGGCGGACCGTAGACATCAGCGTTCATGTTATCATCAGTCTCAAAAGACTCTTCTGCTTCTGTCTCATCGGGATCACCGGTCTCTTCAGATTCCGTCGTTTCCTCTGTCGTCTCGCTCTCATCGGTCTGATCGGTCATATCCTCAGGCGGTCCGTAAACGGTAGGGTTCTCATTCTCATCCACGGATGTCATGGCAGGCGGACCGTAGACTGCTGCAGTCTCGTTATTGTTCACATCAGGAGGAGGGCCGTAAACACAGCCGTTTACATTCATACCGACAACAAGAGTCGCGGCAACGCCTGCAACTATCTTTGCTGCCGTAAGTCCGGACTTGTTCTCATCAGGCTTTTTCATGCTCTTCTCCTCCCGGATCAATATGCCATATTATATCACTTCGGACCTCAGGAGTCACGGGATCCCAGGGCAAAGCTCAATCCGACAAACGTCAGAAGGCCGAGAGCGGCTATCAGTCCGACATACGCCCATCCCATAAAGTATATCTTATTCCCCGATCCTCCCATATCCGTAAACTTGGCCGCAAAATCCCGGTATTTTGTAAACAGTGCAGCCGTCCAGGTTACACACCCTATGACAGAGGCGACCGACGCCGATCTGTTCAGACCCGGTACCGTCAATATGACAGCAGCTGCAAATAAGATCAGGGCCAAGATCCCCAGGGGAGCCGAGCGAAGCGATGTGACATATACCTCATCACCGATACTCCCGTAAAAGACCGGAAGGAAAACGATAACACCCAGGAGCACCCCGAGTATCCTTATCATCCACTTAGAAAGATCGCTCCACATATATCTTACAGAACTTCCTCAGCTAGAGTATATTCGATGGCATTCTCGTTACACCAGACGATGGCCAGATCGAGCCTGTACTTTTTCCCTATGAGCTTCATCATCCTGACCTGAGGATTCCCTATAAAGGGGATGGTATAAGACCTGCCTGTTATATCCTTCTTCTCGATCAGTTCATACGAATCAAAATCGAAATAGTATGTAAAAGGATCTGCCTCTACCTTCTTCAACACATCATTTGTTATCAAAAATCTCCTTCCCATGATCATTCCTCCTTTATTCCATGTAACGGCGTTTACCATTTGATCTTGAAATCTACTCCCGACTGCAGTCTGCTTACATCCATTGCACCTTTCCTCTGAGGATCGGCTAGAACCTTAATCTTACGGATGGTCTTATACAGGATCACGCCGTCTCCGGGAGCTATGTTTTCGAATACTTCCCTTTTGACCTGAAAGCTCATGAGCGTCTTGTCCAGCTCTTCCATATAGATATCGAAAATATACTGATACGTGGCGTTCCTGTTATCCTTCTTCTCCTGTATCCTCTCGGAGGACAGGACGACGCCTTTTCTTATCCCTCTGAAAGGTCCCAGGATATCCCACATAACATAGGCTGTCAGAACGATCCCCAATGCAAACACCAGTACCGTGATCACATCAAAAAGCCGGCTCTCGACTCTTGTCGATACGGAAACGGCAAATCCATACACACAAAAAAGGAACACCAGTGACACAGGTATAAGAAGACCCAGATTGGCTTTGATGTGCACCTTATGTATCTTCTTTACGAGTTCTTTATCCTCATCCCTGACTTTCTCAAAGACGATCTCTGAAGCCGGTACGGATTTATTCACATAATCGGCATAATGCTCCATAAAAACCGTCACCTCCTTATCCTGATATATCCATCCCTCATCAAGGCGTGTGCTCACACATCACTTTTCATATGATTATACCATTTTTTTGCAGTCTCTGTTTTCTGTCACAGTTTTGCATTTACCTTCCCATTACATCATAAGCATCATGAGTATAGACGGGAGATTATTCAGGATGTGGATCCCGTAGACCAGAGTGATGTTCTTCGTCTTGATAAGGATGACCGACCAGAAAAAACCTCCTGCGATGTGAGGCATAACGGACAGGAATTCCGACAATGTAAACGCATGCATATGTATCATTCCGAAAGCGATCGAAGCTATAAGTGCCGCCAGGTATTTGGGGATGACCTTGCCGAGTTTTGTCGTGAGTATATTACGGAATACTGTCTCTTCCACGACCGGTCCGAATATGCTCGTGCCCGCTATAAACAGGATCGGCGATACGGCCGTCAGTGCTGCCTGTATATTATTCTCGTTCATCGATCCTGCCTGATCCGCGTAAAGGAGACCGTAGGGGATTATGGCTAAGTTATCGATGATCACCGTGATGATATATCCGCCCGCGATGATAAGGATATTACGCACAGGATGTTCTTTCCAGGAAGTTCCCGCTATCTTAAGTTCATCCCAACTTAAGATCATTCCCGCGATACCCAGTATCACATACATTGCCGGCTGGTAATTCGGCATATGCAATATCCCCGGTAATATACGGATCAGGATAACATAGGCGATCAGAAAAAGGGCATACTTGACTGTTCCGCCTGAAATGGCAGTATTCTTTGTTTTCATATAAGTTTCCTCCTTGGATCAGTTGTAAGTCGTTACGGACACGGAAAGTAGGAGCAGGAGTATGAACAGAGGTATCAGAAGGAGCAATATCCCGATGAAGAGGCTCCTCATATCCCTGTTTCTTTTTGAGTCGAGGAGCATTACGACAGAAGCGATCAGATAGACGGCTCCCACGGCTTCAAATACCATCGCCACGGGAGCGATGTCCTTAAAGACCGAAAAGACGAACATAAGGACCATAGAAGACGAGAAGATCAGCGCTGTTATCTTCCGCTCCTTTTTCCTGTCATCGATATTGAGCCTTATGGTGTCTGATAAGGTCCTGTTCGCCTCCTCAAGCGAAACGGATACATCTTCCTGTCTTTTACTGTGCATGAGTTCCAGAAGGCTTATGCCGAGAGCGGAAGCCAGGTCTTCGAGCGTTCCGATATCGGGATAACCGTGGCCGTTCTCCCATCTGCTTACCGCCTTGTCGGTGACCATGAGCTTGTCGGCCAGTTCTTTCTGGGTAAGACCTTTTGCCTTACGCTGCGATGCAATAAAGGATCCGAATTCTTTTGTATCCATATGGCATTCTCCCTTGATTTGGTGTCCACGTTTTTCAGTATACAGAAACCCCGCCGTATTACAATCTATGATTCATAGAGTTCAATGTTTACGGGCGTTTCAGGAGAGCAATGCCCCGTCGGTTCTTAAGATAAGATTGCTGTCGATATATAACTCATCACCAAGATGACCGCACCGATAAGGATCGGAACGGAAAGGACGAGTGCATGAGTTTTATGTTCACTGACAGGGGCAGCAATAAATTCGAAGCGGATCTTCAGATCACTTGTTGTATGTCTCGGTGATCTCCTTACAGACCTTTAAGAAATCGATATTGAGCATCCTGAGCCTGTATGACAGGTTACGGAGGATGATATTGAGCTTGTCGGGGTTGTTCGAGAACATCGGCTCAAGATCGTCCTTTCTGATGATCTCCACACGGGTATCGTCAGTCTCAACGACAGCAGTGCAGCTCCTGGGATCTCCTGCCAGCATCTCCTCCTCGCCAAAGATGGAAACGGCAGTGATCTCGTCCGTCTTGGTCTCGGCGGGCGTACGGTAGCTGTTATAGAATCCTACGGTACCGTTAAGAAGGATATACATGGAATCGTCATCCTTACCCTCGCGGAATACGAACATTCCCTTACGGAAAGACTTGATATTATCGGAACCGTCGTCCCTGATCTTGGAGAAAGCCTCGCGGAGGATCTCTTCCCTGGGTTCGGTGAGACTGTTCTTATTATGCTGATAGAGGTCGATATGTTTCTTGATCTTGGAGAAGAGAGACTTCTTCTTGCTCTCGTCTTCTTCCTGAAGCTTCTTAAGAAGAGCCTTTGCCTCATTATAGTCGTTGTTCATGACACGGACACGGTTGCCGAGGTGCTTCATGAGTTCCAGTATCTGATCGGGATACTCCTTAAAATAGGAATCCAGTTCATTGCCGGGGATCTCTACGACATGCGCACCGCCCATAGCCGCTACCGTGGCACTTCTGGGATATTCCTCGAGTATAGCCATCTCTCCGAAGTATTCGCCTTCTTCAAGGACCGCAAGCTTAAAGTGATCCTTCTTGCCATAATCGGAATAGACTCCGGCTTTACCGTCCATAAGCAGGAAGACACTGTTTCCGGTATCACCTTCATTGATTATGACTTCACCATTCTTGAACGTTTTCTCAACTATACTCATATGCAGTCTTCCTTTCTATACAGTAAAGATGATCCTCATTCGGAACCACAGATACATTATACCATTGACCATGAGGCGTTTGTATCGCTTTTCCCGTTCTTATGGAATAACCGGAATGCCCCAAACCTTACTGTCAGTCTGAGAGCAGGGCATACATGTCATCGAGAGACATCCTGGCCATAGGATGTGCGAGAACAGCGTCCGACCAGTCGTTGGGATTGTACCACTCGGAATCGTAATAGACACTTCTGGTGATAACCGTATCGAACATATCCATATAATTACTGCGGTATGTCAGATAATCTTCACGGCTTATCGGCTGGTCATTAAGATAATACTCGCTCCTGAAATCGTAGCCATCATCTGTATATTCCATATACTGACCGTAAAGAAGAGTATTGATCTGAACAAATGAATCACCCTGTAATTCGAATTCATTGGTATAAGTCTCGGAATCTTCATCGCCCCATCCGGTAGTCACGATGATGTGACCGTTGTTCAAAAGGATGGCATCCGCGTAAAAAGCTCCGGCAGCATTTAAGATAGTATTATCGACATGGAGGATCTCAACAGCCTGCCCCGACACCGGATCATAGGTGAAGAAACGCATGTCGCCGCTAATATAGAATTCGCCGTTGCCGCCGGCACCGTGCTCAAAGTCAGAACAGTACTGTATGATCAGTTCAGGCTGCCCGTCCCCCGTGATATCCAGATACGAACACGTGTTCAAGGGCTCATACTGATAATTCTCTATAACCCGGAGCGAATCTTCATACTGGTTCAGGACAGCGGTATAAGCCGCATTCCTGTTTGCTGCGGAAGCAAGCAAAGCCGCATATTCGGGATCCAGGGAAGCAACTGTCTCGTTATACGTGGTATAGCTGCCGGAAGCAAAGAACGAACCCGGGATATTACACCAGTCCCTTCCGAATATGTCCTGCGCATTATATTCGTCTGCATAAAGCCTGGTTGCGCAGGGCATCAGAGGAGAAGCTAACCTGCCAGTATATTCCTGCTGCGCAGAATAGAAATCATCACCCGGGACTTCCTGATCGTTGCACCATGCGGCAGTTGCCACGCAGTAAAGATCCTCCGTCCCGCTTTCCCATACGCCCTCAGGTATCTCCTCATCCACGACCCAGTCGTTAACAGGAACAAAACTGTTGCCGTCGAACTGATACTCCGTGATCGACTGCGTGTAATACCCCATCCTGCCGTTCATGTTCGCGGTAAAGATGTTACCGTCATCAAGAAGACATACATCAATTGAAGCATCCCAGTTCCCCACACTCGACTCAGTCTCGGCATCGAATATCCGATCAGCTGTTCCGGTCTCACGGTTATATGTATATATGGAAACATTTGCGAAAACAGGTCCGGTAAAAGACGAGAAATCAATATCATCATGCAGGCTGTCACTTACATATTTGAAGATCAGCTCATCGATACCGTCTCCGGTGATATCCGTAAGATTTATCGACGCCGTTGTTCCCGAAGAATAGGGAATATACTCGTTCTCATATCTTTTTATATCGATCTCATTCGCTCTTAAGACATCAAGATAAGCCTGATCGATCTCTTCCTGCGAAGGTTCGGGAAGAGTGGTCTCCGTCGGCTCTGTCTCCGTCTCAGAAGTTTCAGTCTCACTCGTTTCCGTCGTCGTCCCGGAAGTCTCTTCTGTCTCTTCTGTCTCCTCTGTTTCCGTCCCGTCGTCTTCGTCGTCATTGGAGTTCTTCCCTGAGCATGCCGTGAAGAGCATGGCCATCGTAAGGGTCAGAGCACCCGCCTTCATAAGATCTCTTTTAAGTCTGTTCATAACGATCTCCCCTCCTTAAAGATCCGGGTCAGACCCGGATCTTAAAACACTAAGATGTTGCCGTCTTGATATCTTCTTTTCATCTAAAATAGAGAAAAAGAAGGATACCGCCCACTATAATGGAACCTATCCCGTAAAGGATCTCCATATAGGAACCTACAACATAAACATATTTGGTATTGCCCGGAACATAGATTATGTTAACGGTGTCACCGATCTTATGCTTATAGCGGTTAGGATCCTCGACGGGAGTTCCTCCGGGAACGGTGAGCTGTTCACCCTCATAAGAAAATTCAAATACGGGATAGTGAGTCCCTCTCTCATCCGAAAAGCCGGTAAGGCGCGCATCGATACTGACACCCTTCTTCTTTTCCAAAGCCTTCTTAACGAGCAGATAGATCCCGGCAAATACCAGAAGTCCGCCCATGATCAGATACCACATATACTGTTCTCCTTTTCCACCGATATGAAACCTCACGAACATAGTATATGTAATTACGGGGCGAATGTAAAATATAATTTATGAAAAGGCAGAAAAATCCCCGTATCCATCTAAGATACGGGGATCTCCGTCAGTCGTTATAATCCGTAAGGCATCACGTTAGCGGAAAAGATGCCCGGAGACGGGTCAGTTCTCGTGATCGTAAGGATAGATCTTCTCGATCGTGCCGTCCTCTGCGATATTCAGCTTTGTGAACTTGACAGATCTCTTGTGGGAGCATCCGCCGGATCTCTTGGCATCATGATAGAAGAGATACCACTCGCCGTCGATCTGAAGGATGGAATGATGAGTCGTCCAGCCGATAACGGGCTCCATGATCCTTCCCTTATATGTGAAGGGACCCTCGGGCGAATCACCCTCCGCGTAGCACAGATAGTGTGTGGTTCCGGTGGAATACGAGAAATAGTACTTGCCGTTAAACTTGTGCATCCATGGATCCTCGAAGTAGCGGCGGTCCTCGTCGCCTGCCTTGATGGGCTCTCCGTTCTCGTCAAGGATCGTGATCATCTTGGGTGCACCCTTAAATGCTGTCATGTCGGGAGTAAACTCGGAGACCAGGGGGCCAAGAGCATTCTCATCACCTTCGGGACGGCGCTCATCAGGATTAAAAGAGCCTGACTGCCACATCTCGAGCTGGCCTCCCCAGAGGCCGCCGTTATAGCACCAGATCCTTCCGTCATCGTCAAGAAGGACAGCGGGATCGATACTGTAGCTTCCCTGAATAAAATTCTCCTGGGGCTTGAAGGGGCCTACGGGAGAATCGGACTCGGCAACGCCGATCCTGAAGATATCATCCTTATCCTTTGCGGGGAAGACAAGATAGTACTTGCCGTTTGTATAAACGGCATCGGGAGCCCAGAGCTGTCTGCTGACCCACGGGATATCATCCTCGCTTATTGCAACGCCGTTATCGATACACTCGCTGTCCAGCGAATCCATGGAAAGGATATGGTAATCCTTCATTATGTACTGCTCTCCGTCATCATCCTCGGGGATGTCAACATCCTCATCGTGAGAAGGATAGATATAGATCTTGCCGTTGAAAACATGTGCAGAAGGGTCTGCGGTATAGATATTCGTGACA
>JAFZWN010000011.1 GCA_017617295.1 Clostridiales bacterium
ATAGCCGTCCTCCGGTTCGAGAGCCCGAGGGATCTGAGAGTTCCTACTACCGACATCCTCTCGCTTATTATCTTTTCGCATATCGAGAAAGTTACGAATACCACGAGCAGTATGGATACGGCAAATATCAGGAACATCACTGCCGTGACCTGGTCCATCATCTCATTCAGTTCATCCATATCGGAGACAACCTCATAATTCGCTCCAGGGCTTATATCCTCTATCGCATCGACCATATCACCGACCTGAGAATTATCCAGGACATCGATAAACAGTAAGGTCGTTTCAGCTCTCGAACTGCCGGCGAACTCTGTCATGGTATTGCCGTTCATTATCGCCGAGTATCCGCTTTCAAAAATACTCAACGAATCAGGCGGAAGGATCTCTCCTACAGTCATCATGTGTTTTTCGTCATTACTGTCGAGCATCTCGATAGGATCTCCGACGCTGTAGCCGAACTCGCGTGCGAACCTGGCAGAGAGTACGACTTCACCGTCTTCGGGCACATATCTTCTGTATATTCCCATTTCCGAAGCTGCTTCAAAATCAAAAGAATAAAGCGAGACACTCTGACCGTGGGCATAGTTATATTCACCCTCGATATCCTTATAGAAATATGTCGTGTCGGTGATTATCCCAACCGATGTATTCAAAGGCACATCGGAAGTCAGTTCCATAGGATGATACAAAATTATATCGGCATTTCCCAGTACGGCGGTATACATCTCCTTGAACTGCACCTTCAGTTCCGTAAGAAGGTCAAAGCAGAGCAAAGCGGACAGAGCGCACATAAAGATCGAAAATGTCACGACCAGGGTCCTTAAGGGCTTGCCGAAGATATTCTTTATCGTATGTTTAAAGACAATACTCATATAAGCTCCCCCCTTATCAATACCATCTCGAGATACGGTCAGAGGGCGCGATATACATGCCGTCACCCTCGGTCACGCCGTATGTCTCATAGAACAGGTCAAGTGTGGACAGGATCGAATTGACCCTTATGACAGAAGGGCTGTGGACATCGTTAGCGATCTGATCCACCACCGCAGTATCCGTTATCTTCTGACACCATATCCTGGCGTAGTTCTCAAAAAAAGCCTCCTGCTCCTGCCTTGTCCCGCGTGCGGCTATGGCGGCAACGCACTCCATGCCTCCGAGATCCGCATAATTCTCGCCGAGCGTCTGCTCGCCGTCGACATGGTATATGCCGAAGACCGTAAAGTTATCCTGAAAATATGCCGCCGCTCTTTCATTTCTGTCATTAAGCTGCTGCATATCTTCTTCGGGGATCCTTCCGGGATCATAGATTCCGTTCTCATCAAAGAGGATACATGTGCTGTCAAAAGCATGTCCCATCTCATGTGCGATTATCATGCCCAGACCGCCGAGGTTCGTATAGTAATCGTTTTCGGGCGAGAAAGCCGGTTCATTCATTATCGCTACCGTTATCGTTATAGTGTTATCCGACGGTACGTAACAGGCGTTTACGAGCTGCATCGGCATCCCGGGCTCAAGCTCCGTCACGGGGCCCAGGCTCGAGAGCCTGTCTTCGAGCCTCCTGCGGCTGCAGTTCCTGAATGTCTCAAACCAGGTATCTCCTATGATACCGGTATAGTCCGAGGGATCGTGTCTATTGTCATCGATACCCGTCAGGTAAGTTATATTCTGAAGCTTTCGAAGAAGTCCGTCTCGGGTCTCCTCCGTAAGCCAGTCTGCCCCTGATATGAGCTCCCTGTACTCATCCTTTATATCGTCGCACATGCTCCTCAGAAGCTCATCAGTCTCCGCACTGTAATAGCGCTCGACATAAAGCGGACTGATCTGATCGGTGCAGAGCTGATTCACCGCCATAAAAGCCCGCTCCTCCGCGTCCGAAGAATCCTCCCCGTAATATCCGGCCAGCGTATCCGCAAATTCATCCGTAAAGAACTGCATGTATGTCTGAACAAGTGAAGTGATCTTCCAGGCCTTCAGTGCTTCGAGATTATCCTCGGTAAGGATACTGTTTATTGTCGAGAGCTGTTCCATGTCCATGACCATCGAATACGAATACTGTTCGGATGTCAGACCCAGCGCCGCCATATAAGCATCGATATCAAAAGAAGTAAAGATGCTCCTGAGGTCGTCGGCAGTACAGGATGTAACGTATTTATAGATATCCGGATCATCAAGTATGATATCTCCCGATCCCCTGCATATATCGAGTACGAGATAAGCCATATCCGTACCGATACGCTCAGCCTCGGAAGGCTCATATCCCGCCACCATCATGGCGGACTTTACGACTTCTCTCGAAGCGGACAATCCGTAAGTATAGTGCTGAAGATCATCGAAAGGAACATTCATCAAAGATCCGTACTGAATAAAGACGATCGAATTTCTGCCCGGAACATAAGCATCTCCCTCAACATCGTTATTGAGGATACCCGGCACGCCGTATTCCCTCATGAGCATAGCATCCTCAGCCATGAGACCGTCTATGGTAGATACGGAATCGATCTGCCTGATCAGGTCCTTGAGTTCCTGAGGCGCGGCGCCGGAATGATAAGCCATATACTGATCGTATACATTCTTTATTATGTATTCTTCCGTCCCTGCTTCATAGCCGCTTCCGTCTACAATCCCGCCTATGAGTTCACGCAGCTGTTCCTCGACGATCTCCTGATCGAGACCGTCGGCCGCCGACATGGCTCCGTACGAGAACTCGGCATTTGCCAGAGTCTCTTCGTTCACATAACGGTAGAAATCGTCCTGCGGCGTCGCCTCAGAAGGCTCGGCCGTCTCCTCAGGCGATGTCACCGTCTCGCCGGGCATGTGCTCTTCGACTACAACCCCGCAAGAACTGCATGCCAGAAGAACCGTTACTGTCAATAAACACAATCCCTTCTTCATATATACCTCTCCTTGCCTTTATTACA
>JAFZWN010000051.1 GCA_017617295.1 Clostridiales bacterium
ATCGTTTACGGGTATATGATCGATCCCCGCCTCCTTCTGCTTTGTAACGTTGAACTTTCTCTGAGCCTTTCCCTCTGCGAGGAGCTCGGCCTCGGAGATCTCTCCTTTAAAATATTTCTCTGTAGCAAACTTTAATTCCCTGTTTCTTCCTATCCTCGGAAAACCTGTAACAGATGTCTTCATAAACTTTATATCCTTTCGTCTTTGATACCGAAAGTATAGACGTTCGTAATACCTATGTATAATATATGTTTTGACGGGTTCTCAATAGATTTTTTCTATGGTAATATGATTAACGGCATAAAAATCTATCAAAGGAGCCACCCGCCATGACACTGAAACAGCTAAGATATCTAATAACCGTGGCCGAGACCGGAAACATGACCGAAGCCGCCAGGAAGCTCTTTATAGCCCAGCCGAGCCTGACATCGGCCATAAGGGAACTCGAGAACGAATACGGGATAACCATATTCGAGAGGAGCAACAAAGGTATCGAGGTCACTCCCGAGGGCGAGGAATTCCTGGGCTACGCGCGCCAGGTCCTCGAGCAGGCCGACCTTATAGAAGAGAGATACACCGGAAGCACAAAGGGAAAGCTCCACTTCTGCGTATCCTCACAGCATTATTCTTTTGTGGTGGAGGCTTTCGTCGAACTACTGAAAGAATTCGGCGGAGACAAATACGAATTCCACGTAAGGGAGACACAGACTTACGACATAATCGACGATGTCTCCCATCTTAGAAGCGAGATCGGGATACTCTATCTTAACGGGTTCAATGAGACCGTCATCAGAAAGGCTCTCCGCGACAATGGACTTGTTTTCGAGACTCTGTTCAGGGCAAAGCCTCATGTATTCATAGGAAAGGACTCGCCTCTGGCATCCAAAAGGAGTCTGACACTGAAGGATCTAAAGCCGTATCCGAGGCTATCGTACGAGCAGGGCAGCCACAACTCCTTCTATTTCTCCGAGGAGATCTTAAGTACCGTCGACTGCGATAAGGAACTCATCGTCAGGGACCGCGCCACGCTCTTCAATCTCCTGATCGGCATGAACGGCTACACGATCTGCAGCGGCGTCATCAACGAGGAGCTCAACGGTCCGAACATCATCGCCAAACCTCTCAAGGTCGATGACTATATGGAGATCGGATATATCCTCCCCTCCTCCATCCGTCCGTCGCATCTCACGCAGGAATATATTAAAGCTCTCAGAAAGTTCGCCAGGGGATGATCCCTATGTATGGATGTTTTGCAGAAGAAAGCGTATAATTCGGTTAGCGTAAACTAATCAGCAAGAGGAAAGCATTATGTGGCAGATCATACTTATACCTTTTCTTGGAACGAGCCTCGGAGCAGCATGTGTATTCCTGTTCAAAAAGGAACTCGGACACCGGATGCAAAAAGCCCTTACGGGATTCGCTTCGGGAGTGATGGTCGCCGCATCTTTCTTCAGTCTTATCATCCCTGCTCTGGATCAGACTTCGGATATGGGGAGGCTCGGATTCATCCCCGTCTCGATAGGATTCGCGGCCGGAATGCTCTTCCTTCTCCTTCTGGATATGCTTATCCCCCACACCCATATGGACAGCAGCGATGAAGGCCCGAAGAGCGGTCTTAAGAGAACGACCAAGCTCGTATTGGCGGTCACTCTTCATAACATCCCCGAAGGCATGGCGGTCGGCATAGTATGTGCGGGATGGATCTACGGCAACGAGAAGATCTCATTTCTGGGAGCCCTTGCGCTTTCTATCGGTATCGCGATACAGAACTTTCCCGAAGGCGCGATAGTCTCCGTTCCGCTTCTCGCCGAAGGTATGCCCCGGCGCAGGACATTCCTTTTCGGAGTGCTCTCGGGAGCCGTCGAACCCGTAAGCTCGATACTAGTGATCCTCGCCGCAGGCATCTTCGTTCCCGTTATGCCTTATCTTCTGAGCTTCGCCGCAGGTGCCATGATATATGTCGTAGTCGAAGAACTGATACCCGAGATGTCGGAAGGAAAACACTCTAATATCGGGACAGTCTGCTTCGCCGCGGGATTCGTCCTGATGATGGCACTCGACGTGGGTCTGGGATGATTCAGATCTTCTCCATGATCCCGTAAAAATCGTTCAGGTCACAGCAGACGAACGGTCCGTCCGTTTCCTCAAAATAGATAAGTTCATACGTGACCCCGGAAGTCTCGGTATCACCTGCTATAGCCGATCCTTCTTCAGAACAGGGTTTTTCCTCGACTACGGCGGAATAGTATATCTTGCCGTCGTCCTCTTCTCCGTACGAGATACAGAACCATATATAATTCTTACCGTTGTAATTCTTTATCATAAGAGAGCTCTCAGCCCAGTGATGATAGGAATACCGGTCCCTCCAGAGAACGGGTATCCCGTAGCCGACCCTTCCTCTCATCCAACTGTAGCACGTGATCCCTTCGCCGGGACAGTACTCAGGATCCAGAGCCCCGCAGTCATAATCGTACGTTATTCCGAGAGAGAGCTCATCTCCGCCGGGGCAGATCACCTCCACACCACGCGAGTTCAGTATAAACGGCAGGTCCATCGCCTTCTCATAAGAAGACAGTATCTCCATTGCCGCAGCAGTATCGTACTCACGGGCATATATATCCGTATTCTTTATAGCCAGCTGAAAACTCATACGCGCCCCGATCGTACTCTCAAAATAATAACTGTCGATTATCACGTCACCGAGACTTAACTCTTCCCCGTCAGCCGTGAAATTAAATATACCTTCGGAAGTGGATATGCTCACGACGCGGTCATCGACCCTGTTCACATAAAGATAATCCGATGTCGTTATATATTTCCCGTCGATAGTTACCACATTATCCTCAAACGTGATCTCAGGTATCCTTGAGGACTCACGCGGATCCTTTCTCAGGCATCCTCCGATCGGAAGGACCATGCTCACGATAACTGTCAGAACAAGCGGATAAAACCTTATCTTCATGCTGTTTTCCTCCTTTTTGGCGTATGGAAAGCCTGACACAGGGCGCTTTCCCTGTATCTTTTCCAGTCGCGATAAACAATAACTTAACCTGCGTTAGTCAGAAGCGTATATATTATCGCCAGCACGAGCGCGATAAATCCCACAGCGGAGAAGACCGTCATCCTCTTATACGACAGCAGGTTCTCGATCCTCGTCCTGACCTTTGCCCCTCCGAAAGCAGATACAAATACATTCCTGCCCGAGACGCATTCGAGAAGCGCTTTGGCGTAGCCTTTCCTCTCATCTTCGCTGAACCCCGCTACCGCCTGCTCGTCGCACGCGAGTTCGAGATCCCCGAGGAATACCTTCAGAAATACCCACGACAGCGGATTGAACCAGTGCACTGCCGCCGCGAGGAATCCCAGGAGCCTCCAGAGATTATCTCCCCTTCTTATGTGAGTTCGCTCATGCGCGAAGATATATCTGATGTCCGAAGCCTCCAGCGACGACGGAAGGATTATCCGCGGCCTTATGATCCCGTACACGGCAGGGCCGTCAACCTTGTCAGAGAAGAACACGCCGTCCTTACCGCTCTTGGGTTCCCTGACAGCTCTTATCGTCGATATATAGAGGAGCAGGAGGGCTATAAGTATCGCCAGAGCAACTACTATCCATATAAAGCCCGCCACTTCAAATATCTTTTCAAGGATATTGACCTTATAGGTTATGGGATAATAACTGTCCGCCGCCATGATCGAATTGGTGACCGAGAACGAGACGTCCTGCGATGCCTGCCATACGGTCACGGTCCTGGTGGTCAGCCTCGATATAAGAGTCATAAGGCTGTACGGGCTGTTCATCCCGAAAGGAAAACACATCCTTATAAATGGGATCACCCATAAAAAGACAGATACTCTGTGGGGGATGAACCTGATCTTTCTTATGAGCATAACGACGAGCCCCGTAAGCGAGGCTACGATACTCATGTTAAAGATCCAGTAACAAATTCCCCCTATCATGTCTCTCACCTTTTGTCGATCAGATCCCGGAGTTCCTTGATCTCGTGCTCACTCAGTTTCTCGTCTTCAAGAAGCGCCGAGAACAGTGCCTTGCGCGATCCTCCGAAAAACCTGTTCAGAAGCGACTCCGCTTCATTTTTCTGAACCTCTTCCTGCGACACCAGAGGCGTACATATGAAGCCCGGCTCGTCACGCCTGATAAAGCCTTTCGCCTCGAGCTTCTTTATGACCGTATAAGTGGTGTTCTTGTTCCAACCGATGGAATCCGCGGCGATAAGACTGATATCCTTGGCCGGGAGAGGTCCCTTCGCCCAGATGATATCCATTATCTTCGCTTCACTGTCAAACAGTTTTTCCTTCATGCCGACGCCTCCAGACTATTACTATAGTCTATACTACTACGATAGTCTGAAAGTGTCAACAGGGTATCTCAACGAACTCCCCCGTTTTCCGTCAGGCGCCGCCTGTCAAGTCTGCGGCCCCGCCAGAATGAATTAAGCCGGCTATGTGCTTGTACCATAATTTGTACCGAAAAACGTTTTTTGTGTAATGGTTATGGGAATTTAGCCTTAAATTCCCATATTTATGTCAGATATATCGTTTTGGTGTATCGATTGTGGGAATTATTACATTTCCGTATATATAACAAGCATAATATTATACGAAAAGATCTATTAAATTATCATTCCGTATATTATTCCTCAGAAATATATACAGAATTACATTAAAAATGTTTTTTCCGTATATATAACAAGCATAAAGTTATACGAAAAGATCTATTAAATTATTATTCCGTATATTATTCCTCAGAAATATATACAGAATTACATTAAAAATGTTTTTTCCGTATATAGTTACTCAAGAAAAGTCGAAAAAGCTATACGGAAACATCAAAAAACGATGATTTCCGTATACAGGCACTAATCTTACAGCGATCTTCAGATCTTATAGAACCGGTCCTGAAGACGCGACTCGAACACCTCTACGGGCAGAGGCTTATCAAAATAGAAGCCCTGGACGATATCGCAGCTGTTCTCACGGAGGATCCGAAGCTGTTCGGGTGTCTCGACGCCTTCAGTGATACACTCCAATCCCATAAGACCGACCATCGATACGACGCTTCTAAACATTACGTTCTTGATACCGTTATCCTCTTCGCCTTCGACCGGAAGGAAGCTCCTGTCGATCTTTATCGTATTCCAGGGGATATCTCTTATGAGATTAAGAGAAGAATAACCGATACCGAAGTCATCCACCGATGTCGATATTCCCTTCTCCTGAAGCCCTCTTACTATTCGCTTCAGGTCACTGAAAGAAACATCCGTCGTGGTCTCGGTAAGTTCCACCTCGATATACTCATGAGGGATATCGTAACGGTCGATGATCTCCACTATCGTATCAACAAGATCAAAGTGTGAAAAATGCTTACGCGAAAAATTGATCGAGATCCTGACCACTTCTCTTCCTTCATCAAGCCACTTTCTCAGGTCCTTACAGACACGTTCGAGCATATACAGATCGAGCTTACATATATCGTTAGTCTGTTCGAGGACGGGAATGAATTCCATGGGAGGTACGATCCTGCCGTCGCGGAACCAGCGGCAGAGAGCTTCTGCACCGCACAGTTCGCCATTGGTTATATTGACCTTGGGCTGATAAAACGGCCTGAACTCGTCTCCTGCCAGAGCATCGGAGAACATCTGCTGGATACGCATCGATACCTCGCGTTTTTCCATAAAGCCTTCGTCATAGAATATGATCCGGTCCTTGCCGCCGCCCTGGGCCACGCGGTAAGCGTTTATTATCTTACCCATGATGTCGCCGGGATTGGTAAGGACAACGCCTTCCTGACCGCATAATATCCCGGCGCTGGTCGCCACTTTCACACGGACATCGTCATCCACGCTAACGAGCGTCTCAAAAAGATAACCGGTAACATCGTTGATCCTGTCTTTGGGACAGATGCCGACAAAGTTATCACCGCCGAGCCTGGCCAGAAGATACTCTTCGCCCACGATCTCCTTGAGCTTGGCATAATGAGCCTTCATGATCTTATCACCGGTCTCCCTGCCGTACTCGTTATTGACGAGCGAGAAGTGGCGGAGATTATATCTGAAAGCCATCATGTCCCCAAAAGAATTATTACGGACGAGTTTGACCAGATACTGATTCAAATATCTCAGGTTGGGATAACCGGACTCGTCAAAGTAAGCAAGTTCATAAACGACATCCCTCATGCGGTTACGGCTGATAAAGCTCAGTATCGTCCTGGCTACAAGTTCGATCTTATTGTATTCCTCGGAACTTAAAGGCTCCTCATCGGGACTCATAAAGAGAGTCGCTGTCGCACTGGTCATAACACTGGTAACGACTCGAAGCGACAGTATCTCATACCCGTCTTTGCCGTTATCGAAGCCAATGAAAGTCTCGCCCGCTCCTTCCGCCTCTTCAGTAGGATTACGGTAGACTCTGATAACTCCCTTACTGAGCCTGAACATATAACCTATCTTCGCGAGAAGGCTCTTGATCAGAGGACCGTCAGGCTTATCAAAATTGACCATAGCCGACAAGAGCTGCTCATAAAGCTCATAGAATCTCACGAAAGAATAGCTTTCAGCAGACTGAGCCATCTCCTCTAAAGGCTGATCCTTGAACCTTTTCTTATTCGCATACATAAGATTATCGGCCCGCTCGAAAACGTCCTGCACACGCAGATCCTTATCCCGTTCATACTCAGCCATGCCGTACGCCAGGGTAACCAGGCCGTCGCGCTTATTGTCGACCTGAATGCTATAGAGCTGCTTCAGAAGATCATGTCTGTTCTCGTAATCCCGTCCCTTAAGGATCACAACGAACTCGTCTCCTCCGATACGGAACACGGGGCTGTGATCGAAGATATTACAGATGATCTTACATGCATCCTTGATATACTGGTCTCCCGCACTGTGTCCCTGCTGATCGTTCACCTGCTTCAATCCGTTGATATCGCATATTGTGATCGCAAACTCCAGCTCCTCCTCTTCCTCACCTATCTGAGAATCGAGCTGATCTTCGGCAGTTACATAGGCATGCTTGTTCTTTACTCCCGTCAGGGAATCCCTGTTGGCCATATCGATAGCCGAACCGATCTTTGCCTCGAACTCCAGTTCCCTTTTCTTCGCCTCATCGATATTCTCGAGAGCTACGATAATATGATCCGCATCACCGGCAACCCTCATTATCACGAGCGACACATACTGGGGGCGCCCGTCAAGGTTCAGCCTGTAATTAAGATAGACCTTATTGGTTCCTTCGAGTTTTTGCAGAAGGACTTCGGGATGAATCGTCTCCGCCATCATCGGATAGTCTTCCTCATAGATGTCGCGTTTCATGTTACGCTGCGAATCACCGAAAAAGTCCTCTCCGTGGTTGCCTACCTCGAGTTTTTTATACTTGTCACTCGCGCTGTATTCATAGTAGCTTCCGGTCTTGATATTGACACGATAGATAACTTCATATCTCGAAGCCAGAGCCAGAGCAACATCATTGAACATCCTGCTCTCTTCGAGTATCGACTGCTCGTGCTTAACCTGCTCATCGATATTCATTACGCCGATAACGATATGCTTGTCATCATTTCTGGGGCGTACGATATTCATCGTAACATACGAGACGCCGTCACCTAACTGCTGCCGGTACGTCAGGGATGCTGCGCCGCTCTTCTTCAGATTACGCAGCAGCCTTTCCTTCGAGATCTCTTTCAGGACGGCTTTCACATCATCTTTATGGACATACTTTTTTATGTCAGAAGCGGCATCGGCAAAAAAGTCGTTACCCTTGGCCGTTGTCCCGAGCTTGGCATAATCAGCGCTCGAACTGTACATCATATATTCGTCACTTTGGATATTGACGTAATAGATGACCTCGCAACGATCCGCAAGGACACCCGCGATATGCCTGTAAGTAAGGATCTCCTGATCCTCTAGAAGAGTCTTCCTCATCTGCTCATCAACATCACGGACACCGATCAGGACCCTGTCATCATCCCCTTTGATAGTCTTCAGGTAATAATACCGGTAATCGCCGTTTACCAGAAGACGGTAATTGATCGAAAAAGATCTTCCGTCTTTCAGGGTATTCAGGACATTCTCCTTTTTGAAAGCATTCAGAAATCTCTCCTGATCTTCCGGATGTATCAAAACGCGGGTATTACGTATGGTATCAGAATAGAAATCGTCGCCGGAACTGCGCTCTTCGAGCTCGTCATTGTTTCCCGCAGAAAGATACTCGACATAGCTGTCGTTCCCGGAATCAATAACATAGATACTGTTGTAGTCTCTGGCAAGCGCGAGTGCGATCTCACCGAAGGTAATTTCTTTTTTCGAGTTCCCGCTCCTCATGATACACCTCGTAAAAAATACATTACATTTTCATTTTACATCACAAAAAAGGAAAGGTCTGTAAACAAATGTTAAACTTGAGCACTTTTTCTTAACTCTTACGAAGCGTGTTCGGATCTGGATCATTCGATCAGGCCGCGGTCCTCACATCTCCAGATATATATACCCGAGATATCCTTATCGCCGAGAGTCCATGTCTTTCCGCAGGTCAGGCATTTATACAGGATATCCTTCCCGTAAAGCCTCCTTTTGACCTTGCCCTTGCCGAATATACCGCTGTTTTCTATTTCATCTTTTAAAGCGTCGTGATCGGACAGCGGATGTCTTGCGCCCGAGCCTTCGGGAAATGTCCGGTCGCAGATACAATCGTGCGCGGCCGACAGGATCTTCCCGTCCTTCACTCTTATAACGGGCTCTCCGTTTTTATCGAAAAGGATCCTGTTACCGGATCCCTCAACACAGTCTAAGAAGCAGATCTTGAACTTAAGATTTCTCAGTGTCAGGGGCTTCATGAGGTCACGGCCGTAATAGCGGAGGAACTCCACTATCTGACTTAAGTCGACATCATGATCTTCGCCTTCGAAATGGATCCCTCCCGAATTGACCTCGACAGTCTGATCCTTATCGGCAGGCAGTATCAAAGCCTTGTCCTTCCACTTTGTGATACTGATATCATATATCCCCATGCTTGATACCTCCGGCGCGGCAGTCTCTTCTTAAGATTATAGAACATTCCGCGGGAATCGGCATACGTTTCGCAGCGATATACGATCTGAAATGCTTCATTCCGTGGTGGTGATCACTATAAAATTACCGTTTTCGGGGTAGTGATCAGTTTCAATATTATTAGAGATTTCACTGACCGTTAAGTTTGCCGGGAGCTCAAAGATCGTAGAGCCAGATCAGCTGAACTTCGTTCTCGAGACCCTCTGCGGCATATGCCTTCATATCGATCTTGCTGAGCAGTGATCCCTGCTTCTTATAGAATCTGCAGGCAGGAACGTTTATATTCTGACACTCGATGATCATCTGCTTGTATCCGTCGCTTCTCGCGCCCGCCGCGCACCTGTCAAAGAGCATCTGCCCGATACCTTGGTGCTTGAATCCGTCCGCGACGCGGATATCCCACAGGACACAGGCATCTTTTCTTCCGCCCAGCATATTGAGATTTTCGGTAGTTCCCGCGACCGTGGCTCCCCCGACAGCGATCTCTCCGTCAAACGCCATGTAGATCCTCCAGTTTGAGATATCAAACATATCCTCATACTCGCAGGCTCGATCATAGACGCTCAGATCCTTTACATACGTCTCCACGGGGATCTCCTCGAAGACCAGCCCTCCAAGTCCTCCGTCGACTCTCTTTATCTTCAATTCCGACTTTACTTCGACATTCTGAGTAACCCTGTCGTATAGCGGGAAATATGATCTGTCAATTTCTCTTACCGTAATCATTTCCTGTCATGACCTCTTTTTACCCTGCCGATAGTGTCAGCATGCTGTCTTTCCGCCACCGCTTTTACCGGATCCGCTGCAGACAACAGTATATCATGTCTTATCTGATCTCTATTCTTTTCGATATCCGAAAGCCGTATTTCTCATAAAGCGCGATCGCGCGGGCGTTCCACTCCGCCACATGAAGGATGACCCTTCCTTCGGGCATGTGTTCCAAAGCCCAGAGCAGCAGTTCTTTTCCGTATCCTCTTCCCTGATATCCGGGGTCGACAATAAGATCGTCTATCTCAGAACCTTTGAGAGCCACGCTTCCGATCAGTTCGCCGTTATCGATCAGAAGATAAACGCAGTCCATCCCCTCATCAAAGAAGGAATCATCCGAGATAAAGTCAACCGGCCTGATCCCCAGTGCTTCCCTCATCTCACGGTAGCACCCGTTATACATCTTTTTGTAGGCATCCTTATATTCCGGGGTAAAAAGCACCGGTTCTATGGCCGACCTGTTTTCAGGCCGGTCCTCGCATTCCATCTCGTATACAATGAACATAACTATACCCCCTATGTTAAGTTAAGATGCCGGCGCCGTGATCTCTATGCGGTTGCCCGAGGGATCCTCTATCTCTGCCACGAAGTTACACCCTATCCGGCTTATTATACCCCTGCCGGAGCCTTCTTGACTGCCTCGCGGAAGTCCTTCATAAAGATTCTATAAAACACTTGCGAGTATGAGAAGTACGGCGGAGATCACGGCAGGGACCGTCACCGTATCGAATTCGCTGGGGCTTATAAGTTCCGTCAGCGTCCCGAAAAAGGCGCCGGTCAACGCGAAGATAAGCGCGGGAACAAAGCCGGTCCCTGCAACAAACAGGAGCATCAGCAAGCCGGCAGTAAACGACACAGAAAACATCGCGATACTTCCTTCCCAGGACTTCTTGCCGTCGGTAAACCTGCTCTTCACCTTATGCTTTCCAAAAGGCACTCCGACAAGGGCAGCAGCCGCATCGCCTATGCCCCACATCAGTATCGCAGCCGCAGCGAGGAAGGGCTTACCGAATACTCCCCAGACCACGGCGATCACGGCCACGAACATCAGGAAGAACAGAAGAAGGCTCATCTTTATCTCACCGGGCTTTTTCTGAACGAAAAGACCGGCATACCACGATTCCTTCTCGAGTATCGAAAGTATAGGATAAAGGATCAGTGCGGCAACAAGCGACGTGATAGCGGCGGATTTCCAGTCGGAAGCGAGAACGATCATCAGGCAGATACACGAGAAAGCGACGATATGAAGCAGCTTACGGAATACGAACGACGGGACCTTCGTCAGGAACCGGAGAGGTATCAGAACGATGACGCATGGGATTATAAATGCCAGAAGGATCCCGAAGCAGCGGAGCACTGAGACAAACAGCTCTATCTGCGAGAGGAAATCCCAGAAGTTCAGTATCAGCATAGATGCTCCGAGGACAGTCAGTACGGCGCCTGTCACGAGACCGATCGTCCTGTTCTTTACCCTGTTGGCAAAGCGCGCTGACATAAGGCTCGCGGCAGTCGCCACGGCGCTGCAGAGCAGCAGGATATGCCACTTCTCAAGGACGATCGCGGGATGGATCATTATATGTGCGACGGATGCGATGAGCGCGGTAAATGTCATTATGAACGTGCTTGTGCCGACCGCGGTCTTAAGCTCCATACCGAAGAACACGGTAAAGACGATCAGCATCATCATGCCGCCGCCCGTCCCGACGAAGCCGGTACCGAATCCGATGGGCACTCCGCAGAGGATACTGAGGATGACTCCCTTTACGCCGAGCTTCTCGCCCTTGGCAACCGTGGAAGACCTGCTCGTATCGGGCTTTACCAGGAAACGGATCCCGATACAGAAAGTGAGGAATAGAGTGAAGCTTCCGAGGACCACGTTGCCCGCTCTAAATGCCACATAGCTTCCGAGCATACACATCGTCAGGATGCACGCGAGCATCACGCTGCCGCGGCGAAGATCGATATTCTTATTCTTGGCGTAAGTGCGTGTAGTGACCGCTGATCCGAGGATGTCAGATGCGAGTGCGATGGCCGTGGCCTGATATACGCCCGTCTCACCCGAGAACGACGGACACAGCACGATCAGGATCGGAACCATAACGGTAGCAGCTGAAAGCCCTGCCAGTCCCGTCCCCACTCCGGCGGCTATGGATGCGATGATCAACCATAAGTATTCCATTTGGAGATATTATACTATAACAGCTTTCTGAAGATCACCTCAGAGATCACTCGATAAACATCTCCATGTATCTCCTGAATGTCTTAAAGCCTGCCGCTTCGTAGAACTCGAGAGCACTCTCGTTAAACTCCCACATATTGAGCTCTATCCTTTTGATCCCGCGTCTGGCCGCCACGGCTTTTATGAATTCGACCATCTCGCTTCCGACTCCCTTTCTCCTGAAGTCCTTATCCACGCAGAACTCGTCGATATCGATAAAGTTCCTCTCGAACATAAAGGGATTCGCGGGCCTTATGATATGTGACAGCACGGCGAATCCGCATATCACGCCGTCTCTCTCGTTTACGACGATGTCATGCTCCGGATCGTCCCATATCCAGAAGATATGATCAC
>JAFZWN010000052.1 GCA_017617295.1 Clostridiales bacterium
ATTATATACGGCTCTGTGTCTGCCGCTGAAGTCCTTATCATCGATCATGTCCTCATAATCGTCATAAACATCTTCGAACCAGTCAGCTGCATCATCCTCATCATCATACTGATAGTAATCGATGAAATACTTGTCCTCGTAGTACCAAACGTTATCATAGTCACTGCCGTCGTAGTCACTGTAGTCATCATCGTCGATGTCAAGAGCATTCTCGAGAGCATCCTTGAAGTCCTTCTTCTTAAGGGGCTCGATCTTCTTTGCACATCCGGCAAGAGACATCATGGAAGCACCGACAAGAACCAGTGCAACAACAGACTTTAATTTTTTCATTTCATTCCCTCCTTGCTATTAATCAATAACTTTTACTATTATACCCCAAAAATTGATAAATTAACAGATAAAAAGAGCCGGCACCATTCTGCCGGCTCTTCGTCATGTTTTTTCTTCACGGTCTTGATCAGGGATGAGGATATCCGAGGTCAGAAAGGATGGCATTGATATAGCCCTTGTCATCGCTCTCGTGGCTTCTGACCATGACTACGATAACCGTATCTTCTACCCAGTAAACGCCGCCGTATACATCGCCGTCAATAGATCCGGCAATGCTCTCGTACTCGTCGGAGAGAGGAGCGAAAAAGCCTGATCCGTCGATCTCGCCGTTAAAGAGGAAGTACTTGTAATCATTTGTGGAAAGATTTCTCGAAGAACCGGAGTAATCATTGTGATCCTTGTTGCTGCTGAAGGAATCGAATGCATCATCGTAAGCATCTTCTGCTTCATCGGCATCATTGAACTCAAAATAATCGATATAATACCAGTCGTTGTAGAAGTAGAGATTCTCACAATTGTCATAAGAGTATTCGTTAAGGTCGATCTCCGTGTTATCCTCTACTGCACTCTCAAAATCCTTCATGGACTTCTTCTCGATCTTTACGGAGGAGCATCCTGCCATGGAGAGCATCATAGCTCCGGCAAGTGCAGCTGCGCCAATTGTCTTAAAAGCTTTCATTTTCTTGGTCCCTTTCCTTTGCATAAAATTGATTTATTATATTGTTCGGGTTGCAATACGCATGTATTATCCACTAACACGATCAAAAAATCAATCCAACTAAAGTATGAATCTGCAAAATCGCGGTGCAGCCGTCCGATGCGGCTGTAGTAAGCTGTCTGACGGCCTTTGTGCGGACATCTCCGGCGGCAAATATACCTTTTACCGATGTGGCACAGTCCTCGCCCGCCACGATATAGCCGTGAGGATCCGTCTCAACCGTCTTACCGAGGAAGTCTGTTGCCGGCACCTGTCCGATCGCCACGAACAGTCCGTCGATATCAAGAGTCTTCGCCTCTCCGCCTCCGGTACTTCTGAGTCCAACAGATGAGAGGCGGTCGGAACCGTTAAGCCCCGACACCACATACGAGAGCACGGGCTCGACATTTGGAAGCGACAGAAGCTTTTCGACGCTCTTACGGTCGGCTCTGAACTCATCTCTTCTGTGGATGATATAGACTTTCGCGCAAAGTCCTGCGAGATAGATCGCGTCTTCGACCGCGGTATTGCCGCCTCCGAATACCGCCACGGTCTTTCCCTTATAGAAAGCGCCGTCACATGTGGCGCAGTAGGATATGCCTTTCCCTTTGAACTTCTCTTCCCCGTCGATGCCCATGGGTCTGTTCTTTGCACCGGTGGCTATAAGTACCGTCCTGGCCGTTACCGGACCGCCATATTCGCAGATCGCCCTGAATCCTTCCTCAAAGCTTCCTTCGATACTTCTGACCTTATCGAAAGTTATCTCTGCCCCGAGTTCCTTAGCCTGCTCGTAGAGATCCGTGGCGAACTCAAAACCCGAGATGTGCTTGATCCCGGGATAGTTCTCGATGTCCGGCGTATTGATTATCTGGCCGCCGTAGCTTTCGCCTTCCAGGGTAACGGCATCAAGACCCGCCCTGGCCGCATAGATCGATGCGGTAAGGCCTGCGGGGCCCGCGCCTATTATAAGGACGTCCTTCATAGGTTATTCCTCCAGATATGAAGACAGTATGGTGTCGTATTCGGGATAGCTCTTCTTTATAGAGATGACCTTACTGTCGGGATCGATGAAACAGTGCGAACTTCTTCCGGTGCATCTGACGGTACCGGTCTCCTTGTCCTTTACCGTGTACTCGATATTAAGGCGGACACCGGTATACTTTGTAAACCTGACTTCGATAATGACCGTGTCATAAAATCCCGTCATGGACTTGAACTCGGCTTCGACCGAGACCACGGGGCTCACGATACCTGTATCTTCCATCGCTTTATAGCTCAGGCCGATCTGCTCAAAGATATATACCCTGGCTTCTTCAAACCAGCGGATATAGTTGGAGTGATGGACCACCTGCATCCGGTCGGTCTCATAGTACTGGACTACATGTTCGTATACGGGTAATCTGCTCATATCAGCTCATCCTGAAGATATAGATCTTCTTAGCGCCGCTGGCACCGGGATTCATGAGAACGTTCTCTATCGGGATATGGCTTATGCCGTTGGTATTGCTCGAAGACTGGTATACTCCGCCTTCTCCGTCATAGATCGCTATGTGAACGTCGTCGGCACTGGTAAAGTTGCCGTTCCTGCCGCTCCAGATGACTATGTCGCCTTCGTGATAGTCACGGAGGAAATCCCACTCGCAGTATGATGTGGCTTCTCTTACGCTTACGCAGGTGTACTGTACATTATTCGCCATAAGGTAGTCGTACCAATGAACAACATCCATGAGATTGGGAGATGCTATTCCGAAGCGGTCCACATAGCAGCGGATGGATCTCGTGGAAGAGATCGCATAGACGCCTTCCTCGGTCGGGCGCGCCCCTCCCCGGTTATCGTTCCAGGTGCCTCTTACGGTCATGTCCTGATAACCCTCGAAATTGGCGGAACTGTTGGGGTTGCTCGCGAAGCTTCCGCTCATCGCCATAGTGCCCAGGGCTCTTCTCATAAGCTGCGTCACAAAGCCCGAGCAGTCGATGGATCCGGATTCGCAGGACTTGCCGCCCATGCGGTATGTGACAGAAGGATCATAGGAAAGCCAGTATTCGCACTGATCGATCATGCTGTCTATCCAGTTATAAGGGACATATGTCCCGCGGCTCTCCATGGCTGCCTCCCAGGACACTTCGCCGCCCGTGGTTATATTGGCCAGGGGAAGTTCGCTTCCTCTTAATATCCCGTAGGATTCACAGATGGCCGTGAACTCGTCGGATCCCGCGAAACCGTTAAAGACCGAGCGTCTGGAATCTCCCGCAGCAAGCCTTGAAAGCCATGCCTGCTTGCCGACCGGGTCGGCGGCTCTTCCCATAAATGCCATATAAAGGTCGTCTATGTATTCACTGTCGGTCTTGTTCATTCTCAGATACTCGCGGCTGAAAACGAAGCCCGCTGCAGCCTCGATACCCGTATTACTGTGGGACAGCAGTGCCCCGGTCCATTCGTTCAGGCCGTTCGGATCACTGCTCCTTCCTAGGATGACCGTATAGAGCCTCTCCACGAATAGATTGACCTTTCCGGTCTCGTCACAGTCGAAATCACTTCTGTAATATCCTCTGACGATACCGTAACTGTCGCAGATACCCAGGAACTCGGATGAATTGGCAAAGCCCGCGAAGACATTCTCTCTTCCCTCGGTCCTTCCCATACTCTCAAGAACGCTTACCCATCCAGCCTTGCCGGCAGGATCTGATGCCCTGCCCATAAAAGCAAGATACATGCACTCGACATAGTCCTCGTTGGACAGATCGAGCCCCTGAAATTCGGGACTGTATATAAAGCCTCTGGCGACTGATGCTCCGGTGGCCTTTTTGTCAGCCAGAAGATCCGCCCAGCTCCTTAAGCCCTCTTCATCGGGAGTACGGTTTAATGTGACCGAATAAAGCCTGGCCACAAATGCGTCTATCTGTGATCCGTAGTTCTGCGTCAGCGGGTCCGGAGATCCGTTCCCGTCTTCAGGATTAGACATGATATCCCCGGGATCTTCTTCCGTTCCCGGAGTGGGAGTCGGATCCTCTGTTCCTTCTTCGGAAGCCTGTTCCGAAGGATCGCTCTCCTGCGTAGTTTCCTCCCCCGTTCCGGCCCCCGTTTCTTCCGTTTCTTCAGTTTCGGAAGATGAAGATGTTCCGTCTCCGCTTTGTTCATCGCCTGTCTCAGTGGTCCCCGTTTCCGGGACCTCCTGACTCTGTTCACTATCCCCGTCAGTTACCGCCGGAGCCCCCTCCTGCTCATTGAAGTCCATAACGTTCAATGAAGCAATACCGCCTCCGATCTGTGCCACAGCGAGCACAACTGCCAAAATTTCTTTCATGCAAAAATCTCCGTCCTTTTACTGGATCCTGACCATTCTAGCACAGAAAATCAATTCAAAGGCGACGGCAGTCTGACAAGCTTGTTACAATGTATTACTTCCGGGGAAGCGGTTTTCCCTCTTTTTTCAGGGCTTCGATATACTGGGCAACGCATACGGGATTATCGAGATCCATGGCATCAAGACCCTGGTAAGCGCACAGTTCGTCCCAGAGATCCTCTGACCCCTCGACGGTATAACAGCCGCTTGCCGTATCGATACAGACCGTGATGACGGAAACTTCGGAGAACACCTCCGAACGGTCCTCGTAAAGCTTAGCTCCCGCACCTTCATTGGGGATGGAGAAGAACTTCGGATCGGGCTCCCCGTTCTCGGGAAGCTTTTCCCTCATGTGCGAGTTAAACATCACCGATCTCGCGAATGCTTCCGCATTGATCGCATCCTCATACTCTTTTGCCTTGTACTTCTTCATTATGTATCTGGCGACCTCGATCCCGCTCCTCCTGTTGGGCTTAAGAACGGGAGCATACTCCTGCCAGATCTTCAGCCATTCGCTGAACTGTTCGTCGGTCGGTCTTGAAGTTATCATGTTATCCCCTTAAAACTTTGTTTTCGCAGAACTTCAGTATATCACCGAAAAGCTCTTCCTTTACGCTCTCGTTATGTATCTCATGTCTGACGTTTCCGTAGTTTCTGACCGTTACATCGGTACCCGCGGCAATAAGCTTATCCGCGACGGTCTGCGCTCCCTTTCCGTAACCCGCCACCGGATCCTCCATGGCGTATGACATAAAGCACGGCTTGTCAGGGAGGTTCTCGTATGACGATCTTTTCTGCATACGGTCGACAAGGATAAAAAGATCCATAAAGCCCTTGCAGGTAAATGAGAATCCCGCCAGATCATCGGCGCAGTATTCGGCGACCACCTTTTCGTCCGAACATACCCAGTCAAAGTCGGTCTTACGGTCTTTGATCCTCTTGTTATAAGTCCCGAAAGATATCTGATCGAGGAGTTTGCCGGGCCTTCTCTTCATGCCGAAGACCGACGCGATCCTTGCCAGGAATATACCGAAGCCCGCCATAGGTTCGGGACCCATCGTCGAACAGAAGATAAAGCCGTCGAACGCACTGCTATAGTCGGGAGTGATAAAGATATTACGGGCGATAAAAGATCCCATGCTGTGTCCCAGCAGGACCTGCGGCAGATCTTTTAACTCCGGCCTTTCCATAAGGATCGAATGAAGCTTCATCTCGTCTTTCAGGATACACATGGCCGAATCCCGGCAGCTGCCGAAAAATCCCAGAGGCATATCCTTATCCTTATTAAGTCCGTATGTGTCTCCGTGACCCATCATGTCCATACCGCAGACATGCCAGCCTGCTTCGTTAAAGACATCGACCATATGCGCATAGCGTCCGAAATAATCCGCCATGCCGTGACAGATCTGGATAAGGCCTTTGGCCTCGCCTTTACAGGGAGAAAAAAATGCGGCTATCCGGCATCCCTCGCCTGCGGATGCGTCAAAGAAAAGCTTCTCGGGATTCATGCCAGTTCCACCTCTATAAGACCGGTTATCTTATCCCGGGGTATGATATTCCCTTCTATTACCGTATCTCCGGCAATGATCTTTATGACCTTGCTTCCGGGACCTTTATAGACCACGGTGACCGGCTTTCCGTCAAAGACCATCGAGACTGATGCTGTTCCCTCGGTATCGAAGTGTCCGGGAAGGAGCTTGGGTTCGAACTTGAGATCGCCGTATTCGCCCTTGATGCCGAACATCTCAGTAAGGACTGTCAGCATGAGCCACGAAGCGGCGCCTGTAAGATAATGGTAAACACCTCTGCCTCTGGGATCGAAATACTCGGGGATCCCGGGATAGATCTTTGAGCTTTTGAAATCGCCCGCGTGATCGTAAAGGCTTCCGATGACCTTCCAGCCTGCCTCGGCGAATCCTCTTCCGTAAAGAGCATTACCGTACATGACCGCCATGTGGCAGAATACGGCTCCGTTCTCTTTCTGCCCGTAGGCGAAGCCGAACATCCTTCCCATATCGGTCTTGATCTCCCGGAAATCGGTATTGAGCTTATAGCCGCCCAGATCCGCATCGTAGAGATACCGGTCGGCCGATCTTATGATCTCTTTGACCTGATCATCAGTGGCGACCCCGCTCATAACAGTAAACACCTGACCCGTCAGCATCATGCCGCCGTTCTTCTCCAGAGGCCTTCCGCTGTTATCATAGTAACCGTTATATCTGGAATAGCCCTCGGGGTCGGTATACCATTCGGTCTCCCTTATGTGCTTCTCTATATACGAAGCCTTATCCAAAAGATCCTTGGCCAGGGTCTCGATATCATATTCTGTTTTTTCTCCGCTGAAGCCGTTTTTAACCTTATCACAGTACCTTCCAAGGATGTCACCAAACGAAGCGGGATCTCCCGTTCCGATCAGAAGACCGATCTCCGAAGCGGCACTTATGGTGTTCCTTCCAGTCATCTCCGCATACTTTTTAAGTATAGAAGCGAACCTTCTGAAGTTGCCGCAGTATGCCGCGGTAAAGGCGACACTCTCTCCCCTGTCCTTCGCCATATCGAGAGCATCGTTCCAATCGGCTCCTCTAAGCTTCATGTGGCCGTGCTCTCCGGTATCGTAGAAAGCCGTGAGGTTCTGTACCAGAAGGTGTTCGAGAATGCTTCCCGAAGAACTCCCGATGCCCGTATCGCTTTCAAGGAGCATCTGCCCTCTCATGACCTGACGGTCAGAGAAATATGGTACTTCCTCATCAAGTATCCCGATATCTCCGCTCTGTCTGATATAGAGTTCCATCGTCATGAAAGGCCACATCGCGTGATCCATCCAGACCCTGGTGATACCGTTACGGTCGGCGATAAACTCACCCTGCCGGCTTCCTATTATGGTCGCATTGGATCCGTCAGTACGGACACCTCCGAAGTTGCCCTTGAGCATCTCCCTGACATCCGAAGGATCCATCATGATAAGAGCCAGGCAGTCCTGCCAGAGATCTCTCCAGCCTCTTCCGCCCTTGCCGTAATCGTGATGGGGCAGGAACGAACATCCGTATATCCTTCGAAGCATCGGCTGGATCCCTACCCAGTACATCCAGTTATCGAACGCCGGATCACCGGTGTGGAACCTGATATTGTTCTTGAGATCCCAGTATCTGATCATCTTTTCGTATTCTTTTTCGAAAGCGCCGGGTTCCAGATACTTAAGGGCTGTCTTCTCGATCATTGATGCATGGGAAGCCAGATCTTCCTCAGTATCGGCGGCATTTCCCGTATCCAGGAAAACAAGCGCCAATATATATCCGCAGGTCGTCCCGGGAGCGAGCGTCCTCTCGCCGAACCTTCCCGATGCCATCACCTCGAAGCCGTCGATACGGTCTCCCTGTATATAGGACGGCTCACCTGATCCCGGGAACGAAGGACAGTCGAACGAACCTCCCTCTCCGATAAATTCCTCGGTCGTCGGACAGAATCCCCCGGGAGCGCTGCCGTCATCGGAAGCGGCAGCGAATCCTCCGTAAACGCAGGTATTCCTTTGGTGTCCCCTTTCGTCAAAAGTCAGCGTGGGGTCGTTTACGATGCCAAACTCTGTGACCGAGATACGGTTGAGCATCGAGGTAACGTTTCTGTGATCTCTGATATTATCGGCCGATCTTCCGTATACCGGCACGGCAAAGGTTGGTGTGAACGTGATGTCGCTATCCCCGTCATTTCTGATAACGATCCTCGTAAGCTCGACTGCATCTTCCGTAGAAACAGGTACGAAAGTCGTACTCTCGCATGTTATCTTCGGATCCTTCATGGTCCTTGTAATTTTCTGCGACAGCGCATTGCCCTCAAGGATCACCTTATCTTTCATCTCTTCGGGAAGAGCCTTCTGCCATACGGAATTACCCGTTGCCGAGATGAGCCTTCCGTCCCCGAAGCAAAGCCAGAAATTCCTGGTCGCCCTGTTATTGTGAAGGTCTTCGGAACTTACGGGCTGAAGGAGGAATGTATTCTGCGATGTCTTGAGATCTCCTCCGAGTTCGGGAGTAAGGGAACCCATCATGCCGCTTTCGGATGCGACGGGAAAATAGAGATAACTGTACTTATCCGCATCCTGAAGGATAAATCTTCCGTTTCCGCCTTGGTACTCATAACCATTCATATATGTGTCTCCTTTCGGGATGGATCATCTGCGCCTTCCGGATCTGGCTCCGCCTGCGATAAGGATCAGTCTCAGAAGCGTTATAGCCGACGAGGCAAGGGAAACCGCATATGTGTCGCCCGCCGCTCTTAATATCTTTCTTCCGAGCTTCATCTCACCGTCGGAGAACCAGCCGTTTTCCTTTATATCCTTCAGGGCTCTGGAACTGGCATTACGTTCCACGGGAAGCATCGCCAGATAGAAAAGGAAAGTTACAAAATAAGCGATGACACCGCCGATACTCACATAGTATCCGATCTCCGGATTGATGTTGATTATCCTGGGAAGCATGGCAGTTATAAAAACGCCCGCGACCACTATCCAGACTGCCATCCTCGAGCACAGCCCGGCAACAGGGGCAAGGGTCTGTCTGAATCTGTATATGAGCATCCCTTCGTGATCCTGTATCGCGTGTCCGCATTCGTGAGCGGCGACGGCAATAGCCGTGATAGAAGATCTTCCGTATGTCGTATCCGACAGATAGATCTTGCCTTCCCTCGGGGAATAGCAGTCGGTGAGCTGACCGCTCTTATGCTCGATCGTGATATCACTGATACCGTGATCGGAGAGCATCCTCTCTACGACCTGATTGGCGGTCAATCCGCTTCTTGTCGTGATATCGGAACCTTTGGCTGCTTTACTCTTGAGATTGGCCTGAACGATAATGCTCCAGACCATGACGACCAGTGCAAGGATATAATAGATCATAAGCGCGACCCCTTTCGCACAGAGATTTTACAAGAGAAATTATATCATCCGGCGGCCGTGCCGGGCAATTTATATTCAGGCTTCGGAAGCAGTCTCCAGAGGCTTTAACGTGTCGATCAGCTTATGCTTAACGTGCCTGTAAAAGATGATCGTCAGGGAAGCCGATATGACCTCGGCGCAGAGGAAGCACCACCATACATTATTAAGGACACCCGTCAGGGATAAAAGCCATGCAACGGGGATAAGTACAACGAGCTGTCTGGCCAGTGATACGATCAGCGAATAGATGCTCTGGGAGAATGCCTGGAACACCGATCCGAGAACGATGCCTATCGCAGCCAGAGGAAAATGAACGGCGATTATCCTCATGGCGGGAACGCCGATCTGAAGCATATAGTCCGACGGCTTGAAGAATCCCAGAAGGAATGCCGGAGCGACTTCAAATATCAGGGTGCCGACGCACATCATGACGATGGCGAGCTTGACCGCGAAGAACAGAGCCTCCATGATCCTCTTCTTGCTCCTTGCTCCGAAGTTATAGGCCATGACCGGGATGAGTCCGTTATTAAGGCCGAAGACGGGCATGAAGATAAAGCTCTGGAGCCTGAAGTAGGACGTGAATACAGCCTGTGCGGTCGAGCTGAACTTACCCGTAATGATGTTCATGGAATATGTCATGACGGATCCGATGGACATCATGAGGATGGAAGGTATGCCGACGAGATATATCTTTCCGATGATATCCGCTCTGGGACGGAATACCGACTTGATATCGAGCTTTATATCGGGATTGTATCTTATGTTAAGAAAGAGTCCGACACATGCGGCACAGAACTGGCCGGTAACGGTAGCTATTGCCGCACCCTTTACGCCGAGAGCGGGAAAACCGAACAGACCGAAGATCATTATAGGATCGAGGATGATGTTGATTATCGCACCCGTAAGCTGGGAGATCATGCTCTGAACTGATTTACCGGTAGACTGTAGTATCCTCTCGAACGTTACCTGGAAATAGCTGGCGAAGGAGAAGAAGCAGACGATCCTGAGATAATCCACGGCCTGACCCGCTACGGAAGGATAAGGTGTCTGGGAATTAACGAAAGGGACTGCCGCAAAGATACCGACAAAGACAAATATCAGACTGCTCAAAAGCATCAGGAGAAGACCGTTGTTGGCTGCGGCATCAGAATCTTTAAACT
This sequence comes from Clostridiales bacterium, assembly GCA_017617295.1. Taxonomy (GTDB): domain Bacteria; phylum Bacillota; class Clostridia; order Saccharofermentanales; family Saccharofermentanaceae; genus Saccharofermentans. The sequence goes on from JAFZWN010000052.1 coordinate 10,459, forward strand.
TCCGTTCTCCGAGGGATTTTGAAAGAAGGGCATTGATACCTACTCCGGTACCGAGGGATATCGAGAACATGAGGTTCTGCATCGGGAACACGAGTCCGACCGCCGTCAGGGCATCCTCCGAGAGCCATGATACGAACACGCTGTCGACCACGTTATAGAGCGCCTGAACGAGCATCGATACCATCATGGGAAGCGACATCGACACTATCAGTTTCTTTACGGGCATAGTGCCCATCTTATTACTCTTACGGGAATCTTCCGACATACATGTTACCTCTATACCTTATCTTTTCTTCGCGTAATGATAAGGCATTATCATTAAAATATCAATAAGCAGAATTCTTATGAGAAGCGGCTCGTAAAATCAGCCAGAGGCCTAACGACTTCGGAAAGAGATCTGATCGCGGAATTAAGCGACTCAAAATCAACATCGTTAAAGCTCTCGACGACGTTCGTTACCTGCTCGGTGTTGTCTTCCACAAGGGTATTTACATTCTCTACCATAGAATCGATATTGACGAGCGAATCCTTGCCCTGGTCGATCAGTGTGTTGGCATTCTCGATGGATGTCTGAGCTGTCTGGACTACCGCATCGGCCGCTGTCAGAGACGAATTGAGCTTATTCATTGCCGCATTGAACTTTGGAAGGATATATCCGAATCCCAAGGCGATGATAACGCAGACGGCTATTACCGATAAGCCTGCTATCTTCTGCCATAAGGAAGTCTTCTTGTTCTCTTTAAGAAGCTCTGCGAGAAGTTCCTTTTCGTCCATTGCGGTATAGTCTTTTTGTGCCATAAGATCTGCCCTCCGTGTCAGTTATTAAGATCGTACGTAAAAGATTATAACTTATGAGACAGCCTTAATGGTATATATCCTTGACCCGAAATCGGGATAATATCTCATCTGATCGTTAAAGCCGCATCCGGCGAAAGAACTTCTCAGGTGAACGCCCGCATTCATCATGGCATCACCGTACATGGTGTGCTCCTCGGATTCGATCTTTATAAAGACGAACTTTGCTATCAGCGCATGGATGAGGCTGTCCTGCTTTACGTGGATCGGGACCGCATGATTGATAAGACCTCCGAAGAGCCTTATGTCGTACTTGAGATCCCTTCCGCTCATCTTATAGAGAATGTCGTTGCCGAGTCCCTTCGGATAGAGGATATTGATCTGCGTATTGGGATGGACGAGTATCTGCATCGTCATGGAGTACGCGGTCTTAAGATCCTCCGACACTATCGTCCATGACACGTGGTTCCCGGGCAGGTCCCGGAGCACGCTGACCTCTTCACCGTCAGAGAACGAAGCCGTTCTCCTGAAGTGCCCGTAAAGGGTCGTCTTTCGCATCTCCTTATAGAACTCTATCTGCTTTCTTATATCCTCCACGTCCCTTTTCTTCATCTCACAGAGATTGCACTCGTATCCGAGATTTCCGAAAGAGGCCACATTGAAGCGCGTATCAAGAGGAGTCTTTCGAAGCGTCTGGTGATTCGGCACATCGGATACATGACATGTGAATGTCGACTGCGGATACCCGTAGCTGTAGCCGTTCTGGATCTCGGCGCGGGACAGGGCATCTGTATCGTCGGATCCCCATATCTGAGGGAAAAAGCAGAGGATGCCGAGATCGAACCTGTTGCCTCCCGAGGCGCATCCTTCGAAGAGTATCTCCGGGAATCGGGAGGTCAGTTCACGCATCACTTCGTATAATCCCAGGATATATCTGTGGAATACTTCGCCCTGCCTGTCCTTGGGAAGAGCGGACGAGAAGACATCCGTGAAGTTCCTGTTATAGTCCCATTTGACGTAGGAGATATCAGCCGACGAGAATACATCCGACAGCGTCTTGATAAGGTATTCGCGGACATCTTTCCTCGTCAGATCGAGGATCATCTGATTACGTCCCAGAGCATGCTTCTTGCCCTTGATCTCGAGAGCCCAGTCGGGGTGAGCCTCATAGAGCCTGCTCTTTCTGTTTATCATCTCGGGCTCGACCCAGATACCGAACTTGAGCCCCAGCTTATTGACCTTGTCACAGATACCCTTAAGCCCGCCTGGAAGCTTCTTTTTGTTCGGATACCAGTCACCCAGGGAGCAGGAATCGTCGTTACGCTCTCCGAACCATCCGTCGTCCATGACAAGAAGTTCTATTCCGACACTCTTGGCCTTCCTTGCCAGTCTGAGGAGCTTCCGTTCGGTAATATCAAAGTAGGAGGCTTCCCAGCTGTTCAGAAGGACGGGCCGAAGTCTGTCCTTCCACGGGCCGCGAAGGATATGCTTTGATATGAAATCGTGCATATTCCGCGACTGTCCGTTATATCCCGAGCACGAGAACGTCATGACGGCTTCGGGGCTGTCGAAGGACTCTCCTTTCGCTAGTTTCCAGGTAAATCCCTGAGGGTTGATCCCGCTTAGAAATCTCGGCTTTCCGAAAGAGCTCTTCTCGATGCTCTCGTAATGATTGCCGCTGTAGATAAGGTTAAAACCATAGACTCTGCCGTAATCCTCGTCGACGGCGCCCTTTGATATCATGACAAAGGGATTGGCCTTGTTCGAGGATGACCCCGTATTGGAACAGCTGACTATCCTCGCTCCCTCGACCTTTATGTCCGTTCTCTTCATCTCGGCGCCCCAGGCTCCGGTGAATGTCGTAAACTTATAATCTCCCTTGTCCATATCGATCTGAAGGCTCATCAGCCGCTCGATCGTGATATCGTCTTCTCCGAGATTTGTCAGAGTGCAGCTTCTGGTAATGACGTTGCATTCTTCGTAGACCGTATATTTCAGGGACAGAGCGGTATTGTTCTCTTTGTCTGAAAACATTACCTCAAGGACATCGGCATCAGGTCCGTAAGATCCCGGAAGTTCTCCGTTATCCTCCTTGCCCTTACTGATCTTATAGTCCCCGTATCTCATATCCGACGTCCTGCTGCCGTCGGAATTGACCAGCTCCATAAAGGGTTCTCGAAGGTCGCCCTTGCCGAGCGTGGACATCTCGAGCCTCATATCCTCGAGTGAATACTTGACCTCCGGACCTTCGTCGGGAAGACATGTATTTCCCGGAGCGAACTCGTGATGTTCTGCCAACCCGTCCGCGGAATCTATATGTATCCTGGATCCGTAATAGAGGTGTTCCGGATGCCCCGTAGGAAGTATCCTGAAAGCATAGGTGGTATTATCGGTGTCAAGAACGAATACAAGATCGTCTGTGACTCTTATCATGCATTATCCCTCCTCCCTTTAAGCTCGCTCGTGATCTCGTTGAGCTTACTGTCTGTAAGGATATACTTTGCCTTGAAAAGAAGCAATGCCGCGATCAGTACAAAGATAGGCGCCAGTGTCATGACAAGACGGAGTCCCACGACCGACGAGCTGCCAAGAGCAGTCTCGGCACCGCTTCGGATCGCTCTCATCTTATCGGAGAGCATCGAAGGCGAAAGAGCCGTATCCGAGTCGGCCTGGATATTGAACAGTGCCAGGCAGACCGAAGCCACAAGGGCCGCGATGCCCGATGCCAGCTTGACGACGAATGTCTGCATCGAGAAGATGACCGACTCGTCCCTTCTCCTGTTCTTGAGTTCGCCGTAATCAACGGTATTGGCAAGAAAAATCGTGACGATAACGTTAAGTATTCCGACTGCCGCCATGATAAAGAAGCCCGGTACGAAGAAAGGTATGACGCTCTTGACGCCGGCCAAAGCCATGGCGAGGAGGATAACATATCCGCCTATAGCCGAGAATACGCTTATGTAGAAGATCTTAAGGGTATTGAAAATCTTTCGAAGGACCGGGAAGAAGATCATCATGGCGATTATCTGGATGCCGCCGGCGAAAGTGTTGAACAAGGTGTAGTTACCCTGCCAGTTGGTCCCTGCCAGGTCATACTTAAAGAAATATATCAGAAGGTTGCTGGTGATATATGTCGCCGTGTTGACCAGGACTATCGTAAGAACTATAGTCATGGCCTGATCGTTCTGCACAAGCGCCTTGAACATCTCGCCCACCGATACTGTCTTCATATCTACGGAACTCTTTTCCTTGATCACAAGACATGTTATCGATATGAATACGACAAAGAGAACTCCGACTATAATCGTGAAGTACTTAAAGCCGACTCGCTCGACTTCCAAAGTGGAACTCATATCAACTGTTCCGTATAAAGATCCCAAACTACTCAGAGCATTATAACCGCTTTCGTCAAGATAGATAACCAGCTGCGAGGAGCTGCCTTCCGTTACACGCGTCGAAAAGAACACCTTACCGTCCTTCCCGCTTACGCCGTTAATACTGAAGCTGACATCCGCATTATCCGTCGTCACATAGATGACGCCGTCAGAGACAGCCTCTCCGTCATCAGCCACCGTTACGCCGTCAAAGACCTTGGAAGAGCCTGTCACGTTCACTTCTATATCCGTATCCTCTGCCTCGAAGTCACACATGGTCGACGTGGGATTGCCTTCACCGTCCGTCAGGACTATGGTAGCCGCGATACCGTTCCCGGACGAAGTATATGATACGGTCCTCATATCGGAAGTATTTGCTGCGAACCCGGAACCCAGGGCAGCAACGCACATTACCGTAAGTATGGTCACTATGGCGGAACCGACGCCTGCACAGGATCTGGCCAGTGCGGAGAGATTCTCCCTTTCCTTGCCCGAATCCGTAAATGCGGGGACCATGGACCAGTAAGGGATATCCATCATGGTATATGTCACGCCCCAGAGGATATAAGTAACGGCCGCATAAGCGACAAGTCCTTTGGCATCCATGGAGGGGGGAGCTGCGAACATGATTATCAGGATAACGGCATTTGTTATCGTGCCGATAAGAAGCCAGGGACGGAACTTGCCCCACCTGGTCTTTGTCCTGGCGACGATGACGCCCATGATCGGATCGTTGAACGCATCAAAGACACGGGCAGCCAGAAGGATGATACCCATCGCGATAGCCGATACTCCCATGATATCCTGGAAATAATAGAGGACATATGAAGCGGACAGCATATACACCATGTCCTTGCCGACGGCGCCTATACCGTAGGCGAACTTCTCGGGGAAACTGAGTTTCTTCTTCTCTTCCATCGTGCTCTTCCTCCTTATCCTTTCTTCATTCCCATAGCGAGCTCCACGACCTTGTATGCTCCGTCATAGATGCCCGCCTCTTTGTTTCTTACTATGTTTGCGCACATATCGGATAAAGTCGATCCGTCGGTCAGGAACATCCTCGCCATCTGAACGGTGTGAGGGATGTCCCTGCACTCGAGGCTTCCGTCTCCGATCTCCGCGGAATGGATGGCGCCCCACTGCTCGTGTCCTCCGATCCTCTTTATAAAGAGCTTCGGCACGGGATAAAAGGCCAGTTCCGACGGCTTGGTGACCAGGACGTCACATGCCCTCATCAGAAGGTTCGTGGCATATACCGCCTCGAAGATATTCTCGTGACAGAATACGTGAACCCCGCTTATGTCATTATCCAGGGCATCCTCGCAGAATGCCGTGGTCTCGCCCCAGTTATTGAAATGCGTCTTCGTGATATCCGCCAGCCCGAAGACCGATGATCTCAGATCGTCCCATACCGCGGCATAGTCTCCGATATTGACAAGGAACATCGCCTTGCCGGATCTTATCTCGGGCATCATGTCATTTAATATCGCCGCGAATATCTCTTTCTGTGCTCCGGCTCCGCCTATTGTAAGAAGGAATCTCATGGGCTTGCCGTTTTTTCTTCTTTCGAGCCTTCTCCTGCAGTCTTCACCGATATTCCTTACCAGTTCGTCATCGATATAATGGCCGGTATAGACGAGGCTTTCGGAAGGCATGGGCTTCAGGACATTTTTCCCGTCCATTCCGTTTAACATGCGGTAGCCCTGATAGGCAAAATGCGTCTGCACCGTGTGGATGCTCCCTTCCGCATAATGAAGAGCCATCGGCCTGTTGTCGGGGACAGCGTTTACGACGTGCTTCATGCCGGCATGAAGAGCAGCCTGGGCGGGCCACACGTGCGTGGCGACCACCGGTATGTCCTTGGGTACGTTGGCATATACGGGAGCCATGAGTTCCGCATTCATCTGGTCGGGCGCATTGTACGATATCTTACGGAAACCCTCGTAATTGATCGGCTCCCATACGAACCTGTTAAAGAGCCTGCTCTTCTGAGACAGCCTCGAACCCATGGAGTAAAGATCGTTCTGCGCGGAAATGACCTTGGTGCATGTGGTCTCCTTATATGAATTAAGATCCATCCAGTAGGGCTTATATCCCATGGAATTGGCTGCGGAAGCAATGGCCATCGAGATCCTGTAGTGACCGAATCCCATCCTTATGTTTCCGACGATCATTCCCTTGTCGTTATCAAAGCCTTCAGAGGTTCCCTTCTCCCCCTTGCCGACTATGACATCCGATACGCCGAGGCTCCTTCCTATATATCTGTTCTCGACGACCTGTGCGGAATAGTCCGCGTTACTGTCGTCACCGAACTTCTTTATATAGTTTGCCTTGGACTTACGGGCCTTCTTAACAGTGCCGGGCTTCTGGATATTCCCGAACAGCGATTCAGCTCTTCCCATAACCTTTTCTCCTTTATTTCTCGCAGATGCCGGTAAGCAGGATGTCGACGACCTTCTGAAGTCCTTCCTCATATCTTATGTTGTTCCGGTCAAGGATATCCTCCTCAAAGAATCTCTCGAGGGAAGCGTCCATCATCATCTTTACGATCTCGACATCGATATCCTTCCTGATGACCCCTTCGCTCTGTCCCTGCCTGATAAGTTCGATAGTGGGTTCCCATCCTGTCTCGAGCCTGTTTCGAACCTTCTCATAGACCATGGGATATGTCTCCCGAAGTCCCGATAACTGCGACAGATTGATAGCCGAATACCACGAAGGCATGGCCGACATTATCTTTCTAAGCCTCTCGGGTATGGTAAGTCCTTCTTCCGAGAGAGCATCCTCCTCTTCCATCTTGATACTGTCCCAGAGATAGTCAACGAGCTTCAGGAAAACATCCTCCTTGCTCTCGAAGTCTCTGTATACGGTCTTCTTGCTGATGCCCGCCGTCTTGGCGATCTGATCGACCGTCAGCTTAAGGCCGTACATATTAAATGCTACTATCGTGCTCTGAAATACTTTTACTTCCGCTTCTGAAAAATCCATTTTGTTTCCCCTTTCACTATGATCATTATTGTCTGTCCGTTCACCTCTTGGAAACTCATTCCTTATCCTTAGTTTCCTGATTACATAATATCAGACAGCGGAGAGTTGTGTAAGGAAACTATTTCACCAAATTCGGTTTCCTTTATTGTGCATAATACACAACAGAAAAAGGGACCCTTTGTGCGGGTCCCTCAAAGATGATTTATTATTCTGTCGGGATCAGTCTTCGTTCCAGGCGAAAGTCCAGAGGATATCGTCTGCCACATCGCGGATTCCGTCGGTCTCCGCCTCATCCTCATCAAAGATCGACATGCCTATCATGACGAACTCATAATCGCCGACGATATACCACTGTTCGGTATAGGGCGTACAGTCAAGGACAAAGTGATAGACCATATTGCCGCATACGGGTCCGTAGGAATCGAGATATGCGGTTCCGCCGTACTCTGCCGCCTGTCCGGTCACCTGCTGCAGTATCGCGGTACAGAAGGTCTCGTGCTCCTCCCTGCTGTAATAATTCTCGCCGTGCCTTACGACGATATTGTTGGGCGGGGTAGCGGAATTCTCGTTTCCCGGTGCGCAGTATGTATAGATATCCGGTGGCATCGACTGCGAAGGTACCTCCACCCAGTCATTCGTAACGATATAGCTTCCGAAAGCCTGTTCATACTCCTGCCCGTCATAGACCGGAGCGCCCTCCTCTATAGTCTCTGACGTCGTCACTTCGGTGGTGAATTCGACGATACCCGGAGTCTCTTCAGTTGATGCCTCTGTCGTCAGATCCTTGGGAGTGGTCTCGGAACTTGCCTCCGAAGAAGCCGAAGTCATCTCTTCGGTAGTCTCTTCTTCGGTTCGTGTCGTCCGCTCTGTCTCCTCCTCTTCATCACGGTCCCTTCTGCTCCTGTGGCCGGACCTGCTCGATCCGGAGGTGAGTGAACATGATGCGGTAAAGAGCATCGTCAGAGCCAGAAAGATAACTGCCGCATTCTTAAATCTTTTCATATTTTTCCCTCTTTTCCATATCATCTCAAAAACTGACTCAGTGTATTGGTCTCGGTCGCAAAGGAGATGACCTGCGAGACGATCAGGATAACTGCACCGATACCGAGCATCAGCCAATCGATCCCTTTGAGCTTAACGCCTTTTCTATAGATCACATAACCTATAAACATCACTACCAGCGTAAACATGGGAGAGACGAGGATGGAGGTGGACTGGCTTAAGATCTTTGAATAGCCCCATGCGGGGATAAGGATCGTATATCCGAATAAAAGATCCGAAGGTCCGCCGAGTTTCTCGCTCTTCATCCTGGAGAAGACTCTGGAGGCAAAATACAATGATGCGGCGGCAGCCAGCACCCAGATGACCGACCAGATAACGATGACATACGTCTCGCCGAGCCATGAGTCCAGGTAATTCAGCACCTCATTGTATCGCTTATCTGCGTCAATATTGGCGATATCCAGTTTGGCGGTAAAGACCACCGGCAATTCATAGTGAGCATAATACTTTCTCGTAAGCATTTCATTGATATTATTAACGAGCTCCCGGATATTTGTGGTCTTTTCCCGGAACAGCATTATGAACTTGGCTATATTACCCGGGATAAGCGAAAAGAATATAAGATAGATAACACCGTCCACGACGGAATTGGCGCATATGAACAGGAAGCAGTTTATCGTATAGACCACTGCAGTCGACAGCAGGAGAACGCCGAAATAAACGCTCGGCATCGCAAGGTTAAAATCTGCGCCCTGAGTATTAAAAACGATCATCTTGGCGGATACTGTCATCATACTGATAAGAAGACTGGCAGCGAGCTGGATCAGTCCGCTTATGTATCCGACCCTGAAGATATCATTTCTCGACAAAGGGGACGAGAACCACAGATCGATATTCCTCCTGTTCTTGTAAGGAGCGAATTCCAGGACCGGAATGATAAACGCATATATGACCGCTACAAAGGCAACAACCGTAATGATACCGTAGTAGATATCATTTTCGATATTTGCCGATCTTCCAAACTGGGAACGACCGATCTTGGCCGCGCCCCACGTAAATGCAATCATAGCCATAAGAAGGGCCATAACGACTTCTCTTACGAGAATGCTCTTTAAATGAAATCTGATATATCTCTGAAATGCACTCATCTTACAACACCGCCTCCCTGGAAACGGCCTCTCTCGCCGATGAAAGCCTCCTCGAAATTAACGTCTATCCTCTCCATGATATCAGGGGACAGCGCCTGAAGCTTCGCTTTAACCTCTTCCTCGTTTCCTTCCATTATTACCGTGGCAACTATACCGACTATCTGAACGGATCTCGCCTTAATTCCTTCGAACTTGCTGCTGTCGACACCGTCCTTGAAGATCAGCTGATACTTGAAGACCTTTGCATTCTCCTTGATGATGTTCTCGGAATAGATGACATGCTTCCTGTCTATAAGAAGATACTCGTTACAGAAATCAGCCAGTTCCTTCAGAGCATGGCTCGATACGATGACCGTGCTGCCCTTTTCCTTTACCATTTCCGTTATCCTCTGCTTAAATGCGTTCCTCGCAAGAGGATCCAGACCGTCAAATGCCTCGTCGAGGAGCATATACTTCGGGCCCACGGCAAAAGCCAGCGCGATAAAAGTCTGACGTCTCATGCCCTTAGAGAAACTCCTTATAGGCTTATTGGGGTCTAACCTGAAATATGAGATGATCTCTTTATAAGTGTTCGCATCAAACTGCGGATAGAGCATCTTATAAAGATCGAGAAGATTCCTGCACGTAGACTGGTTCGTAAAGTACGGATCATCGGGAAGCAGGAATATATCCTTCCTGACATCCGCGTCCGCCGGGGAACGGTCCTCATATAAGACTTCCCCGTGCTGGATCTGATATACTCCCGATAATACTCGCAGGAGCGTTGACTTACCTGAACCGTTGATGCCGACCAGGCCCAAAACATTGGCATCCTTGGCAACGAAGTTCACGTCTTCGAGGACCACATTAGTGTCAAAAGAATGCCAGACATCTTTTACGGTTATCATTTATTATCCTCCTATCCCAAATTGCTTTGTACATCAAAGTAATTTTAATAATACCTTTTTTTGACCCGAAAGACAAGGTACATCAGCTCTGACGCCCCCTTGCTATAACCTTTGCTTTCAGGGTATCAGAGCCTTACTGCGGTAACTTTCCTGCCGGTCAGAGCAAGTGTCCTCTCATCAGGCTGACCGAAGCCGATATAGACCTCGGCTCCGTTTCCCCTCACGGCTCTTACGCCTCCGTCGTCTACGGTAGTGAAAGCGGATGCCGGGACCTTAACGGATACGGTCGCTTTGCCGTTACCTTCAACGCTCACCTTCTCGAAAGCTGCGAGATGAGGGTGAAGTGTCTCATTGGCATCATCGTTTTTGACATATACCTGAATGACTTCCTTGCCTGATACAGAAGAATCATTGACCAGATCAACGTTTATCGTGAGGCCTTCGGAAGATGCCGAAGCGAAGTCTGCTCCATTAAGGTCAACGCCGCTGATCCTGATATCGGAATAGGAAAGTCCGAATCCGAAAGGATACAGAGGCTCAGTCTCGATATATCTGTATGTCCTTCCCTTCATGGAATAATCCTCAAAGTCGGGCAGGTCTGAGCTGCTGCGGTAAATGGTTACGGGAAGCTTGGCGCAGGGGTTCTTCTTTCCTGCAAGGATATTACCGATCTCAAGTCCTCCAAGAGCTCCGGGATACCATGCCTGGATAACGGCGGCAGCCTTCTGATCGGCCTGGTTAAGATCCATCGCACTTCCTGTCATCATGATGACGATAACGGGCTTACCGTATTTCTCCGAAGCCTCGAACACCTTGTCGCAGAGATACCTCTGACTCTCGGGAAGGCGGAGGTCGATCTTGTCTCCGGAAGCAAACTGATTACCGGTATCTCCCTCTTCACCTTCAAGTGTCTCATTAAGTCCGAGGACAAGGATAGAAAGATCCGAATGCTTAACGCATGCGACTGCTTCAGTGATCCGGTTGTATTCCTCCGCGAGGTTGTCGGGCTTCTTCTGAAAGATATCACAGCCCTCGGAATAGATGACCCTGCTCTCGGGGATCGCTTCCCTGATACCCTGAAGAGCGGTAATAAATCTGGAAGAAGTACCGTGATAGTTGCCCTCGAGAGCAGATCTGGAATCCGCGTTGGGGCCTATTACGGCAATGGTCTTATATTGCTCTGTCTTAAGAGGCAGGATACCGTCATTCTTAAGAAGAACGATCGACTCTGCCGATGCCCTGGCTGCAAGAGCGAGATGCTCGTCACACTCCACCTTGTCATAGGGGATGGAATCGTATTCAGTCTCATCGAACATGCCCAGAAGGAATCTGCATGCGAAGAGCCTGATGGCAGAAGTCCTTACATAGTCCTTGGATACCTGTCCGCTCTTAACTGCCTTCAGAAGATTTCTGTATGTGCATCCGCAGTTAAGATCGCATCCTGTCTTAAGTGCAAGCGCGGCACTCTCCTCGGACGTTTTTGTTACGTGATGATTCTCGTGGAAATCCCTTATGGCCCAGCAGTCGGAAACGAAGTGTCCCTCAAATCCCCAGAGTCCTCTTAAGACTTCCTCCATAAGATAATGCTGGGCACAGGCAGGCTCTCCGTTGATCCTGTTATATGCACCCATTACGGATTCGACCTTGGCATCTTTTACGCACCGTTCGAACTGGGGAAGGTATGTCTCCCACATATCCTTGGGGGTAGCCTTGGCATCGAACTGATGTCTCAGCGCCTCGGGTCCCGAATGCACGGCAAAATGCTTGGCGCACGCAGCCACCCTATAGTATTCCCCGTCTCCCTGAAGTCCTTTTATGAACTCCACCGCAAGATCAGATATGAGTACCGGATCCTCTCCGTAAGTCTCCTGTCCTCTTCCCCACCTGGGATCGCGGAAGAGATTGATATTGGGAGACCAGTAAGTAAGCCCCTTATATATATCCCTGTCTTCCTGGGATGAAAATTCATTATATTTTGCTCTTGCTTCTTCGGATATAACGTCTCCGACCTCATGCATGAGTTCCTTGTCAAAGGTGGCACCCATACCGATAGCCTGAGGAAAGCTTGTCGCCGTACCGGCTCTGGCTACGCCGTGAAGCCCTTCATTCCACCAGTTGTATGCGGGGATACCGAGTCTCTCGATAGCAGGGGCATCGTATCTCAACTGGGATACCATCTCTTCAAGTGTCATCTGATCGACGAGCTGTTCGGCGCGTCTTTGTGCTTCCTGTCTGTCCATGACTCACCTTTTTACAATTATTGTTATTTGACCCCTGTGCTACAATATATCTTGAAAATATCGCAATATTTGTAATGACACGATCGTCATAATAATGTCCCTATATTATATATTAAATAAACGAGGCACGATATGGAAAATTTCAATCCGGATCTTGATTATAAGCAGCCGATAAGAGAGTTCATAAAGAGGACGCTGACCGACGATATCGAAGACGTCGATTTTGTCCCGCAGAGCAATCTCCGCATCTGGTACAATTATCAGGTCGAGGGATATCCCCTTCACAGACACTCCTCGCTCGAGGTGGTCGTCCCGGTCGAGAACGGTTACAAGTATACCGCCGACGGCAGGAAGTTCTTCCTTAACGCGGGAGATATTCTTATCATCCCTCCGAATATCATGCACGAGATCGAGTGTGATACCGAGGGAAAGCGTTTTATCTATCTTTTCGAGATAGACTTCATGAAGAGGTTCTACGACTATCCCGATCTCGAGGATTTCCTTTCCGAGCCTCAGCTCATCAACGCGATGACTCATCCGGACAACTACAGAAAGATCTACAAGATCTTCCTCGAGATGGCTGATATCTATTTCAGCCAGCCTTCCAAGATCTGTGAGATAACGATCTTCGGAAGACTCCTTGAGATCTTCGGAGTCATCGCCAGGGAACAGTATCAGACCAACAGCATCAATTTCTCGAACGATAAGCAGAGGGAGAATTTCTACAAGTTCAAGAGCCTTATCACATATATCAACCATCATTATATGGATAATATCAGCCTTGAATATGCGGCAACATATGTCGGTTTCTCCAAGTTCCACTTTGCAAGGCTGTTCAAGGAATATACCGATTCATCCTTCTACGACTATCTGTGCCACAGAAGGATAATAGCCGCCAAGTCATTCCTCGAGGACGACAGCCTTTCTATCACGGAGATCGGAAGGATGTGCGGATTCTCGAATCAGACCACGTTCACGAGATCTTTCTCGGCCCATGTAAATATGACCCCGTCTAAGTACCGCCAGATGTTAAGGCAGAACAGACTCTGACAATACCGGCCGCCGGCCGCACAATTAGCATCAAAAAAAGGAGCCTTCGTAATGAAGGCTCCTTTGATGTTTGTGATCTTTTGTTCCGATCAACCCTTGACGGCACCGAGAGCAACACCGGCAACGATGTATCTCGCGAGCAGAAGGTAAACGATGATAAGAGGAAGAACCGTGAGGAAGAGGCCGAGATAGATGGCACCGAACTCGGTTCTGTAGATATCACCTCTCAGCAAGGCAACCATAAGAGGCATTGTCTTGAGTTCCTTCTTTGTAAGGAGGATGGAAGGCATGAACAGGTTGTTCCATGATCCTACGAAGGAGAAGATAGCCTGGGTCGCCATAGCCGGTTTCATGATCGGCAGAACGATCTTGTTAAACGTGTAGAATTCTCCTGCACCGTCTATTCGGGCGGATTCAACGATCTCGAGCGAGAGCGAAGCCTGAAGGTACTGTCTGTAGAAGAATACCATCATGGGAGCCGCGATCGACGGGATGATGAGCATAAGCAGGTTATTTGTAAGACCGAGCTTATAGCACATCTGGTAGAAACCGATGGAAGAAAGCTGACCGGGGATCATCATGACACCCATGATGAATCCGAAGAAAGGATCTCTCAGTTTCCACTCATATGCCGTGAGGGCATATGCTGTCAATGCAGAGAAGTAAACAGCAAGGGCCGTGGAGCATGTCGATACGATTAAGGAGTTCTTAAAACCTACGATAGGCTTGAACTCTTTACCGTTAAATACATTCCAGTTGCTCTTGATAAAGTGCGAAGGAATGAGGCTGACAGCATGCTGCTGGATCTGAGTCGTCGATCTCGTTGCATTGATAAGAAGGAGATAGAACGGGAAAAGGCAAAGGATCGCCAGGAAGATACATACGATATATATGACAGCCATATAGATCGGGTTCTTTCTCTTCTTAAGCGGACTTATCTTGGGAGCTGTTTTTGTATTATCAGACATGTCATGCTACCCCCTTCGCCTTGAGTTTTGCTTCTTTAATTGCCTGCTTACGGAGCTTCTTAGCCTTTTGCTCGTCCTTATCTCTCAAGATGTAGAAAAGGATGCAGGAGAAGATAACGATAATGATGAACATCATCATACTTGCTGCGGAAGCTTTGCAGTAGATGTACTTACCCTTGAATGCAAGCTGATAGATAAATACACTGGTCGTTGTTGTCGCGTTGTCGGGACCACCCTCCAGGAATACCTGGGGAATATCGAACATATTCAGACCACCGATAAGCGATGTAACAAGTGAGAAGAGTAAGATCTGTCTGATACAAGGGATCGTAACATAGAAGAAGGTCTGTACTCTGTTTGCACCGTCCATCTCCGCTGCTTCGAAGATAGCAGGATCGATTCCGATAACGCCGGAGATCAATGTGACCATGGAATATCCGAACCACTGCCAGAACTGGATGAAAGCAACGATATTCTGTGCGGTCGCCTTCTTGATGAGCCAGTTAACAGGTTCATTGATAAATCCGAGAGTCTTAAGGATATCATTTACGGGACCTACAGGATACTGGAAGAATGTGTTGAACATGATACCAACTGTAGCTGCCGTGATGATGTTAGGCATATAGAACGATACTTTGAAGAATCCCTGACACTTGATCTTGCTTCTGGTATCTGTAAACCAGGCTGTAAGAAGAAGTGCGAGAGCCATCTGGGGGATGAAGTTCATGATCCAGATCTTCCAAGTATTGCCGAATGCAAGTTTGAATGTCTTTGTCGCGAGAACCTCTTTATAGTTCTTAAACAGGTTGTCGGACAAGATATGGATCTCTTTTGTGTTTACACCCTTAAGATCAGTAAAACCGATAAGGATCGTGTATAAAACAGGATAAAGTGTAAAGACACAAAAGGCGACTACAAACGGGATCGAGAAAATGTAGCCGAATTTTGAATAACTAATAGTTTTTCGTTTGCCCATAACACCCGCCTCATTATAGTGTGTAGTGTTTTTGTGTGTTTTTAGATACAACAAAAGGGACGGCTTCGGCAACCGAAGCCGCCCCTCGTTGCATTGTTAAATGACTAATTCAACGTTTGAGCGTTAATCTATCACTCAGATAGCGATGTCAAGCTGCTCGTTGCACTGTGTCTGGAAGTCCTCGATTGCAGCATCACGATCCTTCTCGCCGTGTGCATAGAGGCCAACCTGCTCCTGCCAGATGGAGTTGATGTCTTCGTCAAGAGGCTGCATAGCGTCAGAAGAAGCATAAGCATTAGCAGGTACGAATACGTCGAACATGTTCTGTCCGCCGAGGAAATCTGTAGAACCGTCAGAGATGTTCATAACAGTACCGGAAGCAACGCAGTCACCTGTGCCAGCTTCGTTCATAAGGCCGTTAGCCCAAGCGTACTGAAGTCCATCTTCTGTGCAGTCAATTGTGATCCACTCGATGATCTGGCCAACAGCTTCCTTCTTCTCGGAGTTAACGTTAGCGAGAACCCAAGAACCACCCCAGAAGAAACCTACGGGAGAAGGACAGATAGCCCAGTCACCATATGTACCAACACCGTCCTCGAAAGAACCGATGAGGTTGCCGTCTGCGTCATAAGAACCGCAGTTAGCACCGATTGTGTAGTTAACAAGCCAAGCGGGACCGAAGAAGCAGAATACCTGTCTGTCGGAAGCGTCAGCCATGTCAGCGAACCAAGCGTCGTTCCAAGCGGATGTGTCATTACACCAATCGTTGTCAAGGAAATCCTTAGCAAGATCAAGGAAAGACTCTCTGTTGGGGTCGATGTTAAGAGTATCATCAACAATCCAAGGTGTTGTTCCGGGAGCGTTCTTTACAACATTCCAAAGGTCGCCGATAGAGGAAATAGCAGCATAACCTGCATCCTTAAGCTGTTCAGCAGCTGTATAGAAATCATCCCAAGAGTTTGTGCCGGCACCAACGATCGTAGCGATCTCGTCGGGGTCGTCTGTTCCAAATACATCCTGAGCAATGGATCTTCTGTAGATCATAGCACCACCGGTAGCCTGATAGCCAAGAGCAACAAGCTCACCGTCGGGGTTGGATCCGATCTCCATTGTGTAGGGAGCGATGTCAGCTGCAGCAACTTCTGCATCAACATCGATTCCAAGCTCAGAATAAGGGCATGCATACTCAGCCATCTCACCCTGTGTGTACTTAGCGATGAAAGCAGCCTCGCAAACATACATGTCAGGAGCGTCTGCGCCACCGTTGATCAGAGCCTGGTCAAGAGCGGGCTGATACTCACCGTTTGTTGTAGCGATGATTGTTGTAACTACTTCATACTGAGCAGCGAAATCAGGATGATCCTCGAGGTACTTGTCGACCATCTTCGGAACCTCATCTGTGAAAGCCCAAAGGTTGATGATCTCCTTGTCACCGGAAGGAGCGTCTGTCTCGTCGCCGCCGTTGTCTGTTGTTGTAGCGTCTGTCTCTCCGCCGCCAGCAGCTGTAGTTGTAGGTGTTGTCTCACCGCCGTTACAACCGGCAATAAGAGTAGCCATCATGCAGAAACTGAGCATACCTGCTACGAATTTCTTCATATCCTATCCTCCTTAATTGTTTGGATCGTTAGTTTTTTTCATTGCACAGATTGTGCAACCTAACCAAATTTCGGCCGGAAATTAGTTTAGACGGTATCATCATAACGGAATGGAATGTTTTTTTCTATACAAATCTTGCTAAGTTTTATACATTTCTTGCTCATTTTACGTAAAAAGTCTTTGTTTTTTTGTTCCGACATCCTATAATTTGCACTGATGAATCGTCAGAATTCACAAAAACGAGCCCTCAGGAGGAGATAGTCCCTCATGAACGATCTGCTGAAAAATACCAATCCTTTCATGCGTTTTATGACCAATGTAGCCAATCTGATTTTGGTCAATCTGCTGTTTCTGATCACCTGTATCCCCGTCGTGACGATCGGAGCTGCATTGTGCGGCCTCTACAAAGTCACTTTCGAGATACTCGAGAAGGAAGAAGTATTTGTCATCCGCGATTATTTTACAACATTTCTAAAGAAATTCAAAAACGGGACGCTTCTGTGGATCCCGCTCCTGCTGATCGATCTGATCATGTTCTATTCGATGCTCATAGTTAATTCGGGTATAGAAGGCACTGCCACCTGGATGCTCATCCCCCCGTGGATAGTAGTTATCCTCTCCCTGTGCATCATCTGTTATGCCTTCCCCTATACGGCCAACTACGAGGATACGGTAAGGAACACCGTGAAGAAATCCGTTATCCTCGGCATGAGCGCCCTTCCCACGACCGTCATGCTCTCCCTGATCCATGCGGCCACCATAGACGTAATGCTGTCCACCAATACTTTCCAGGTAGTCCTCGGAAGCATCCTTCTTTTCATGGGCTGCGCCACCATCGCACTTCTCTGCTCCGTCTTTGTCAGGAGAGTGTTCAACAAGTTCCTCGTCGAGGAAGAGGCTTCGGATGAGGTAGATTCGGGCGAAGATGCGTCTGACGGTGAGGATACTTCGGATAACTTGTCAGATACTTCCGATTCCGACGATGACGAGTCGGCTCCTTCTGTTGATGGATCAGCTTCAGGCGATGCGGATGCCCCGGATGACGCTGACGACTCGGACGAAGAGGAATCCTGAAAACCGATCTGAGCCGGCTGATGTTGTGTTTGTACCATTTTGCTGATCTTGGCATTTTGGTACAAACTGAAGTAGTAATATTTTTTGGACAGGGCCTCCGTAGATCAAGACTAAGGGAAAATGCACCGCAGATCGCTGCAGGAACCGTAATCTGAAGTACCGCGCACAGTACACCCGGGCAACTTTACTGCAAACAGCCTGTGGAATCGTAATCTGCAGTACCGCGCACAGTACACGAAGGCCGATAGACCATGACTCCCTTATATAGCCTATAAACGGGAAACCCTCTCCGCGGCAGCAGACAAGCTGCCGCCGGTGTCCGTTTTTCCGCACAAAAGTCGACCGCCGGCTTCTTGAAGGGAGTGAAGTCGGCGGTCTTTTGTGGTTATGAGAGGAAGTTGGCTTAAATTATTTCAACTCCTGAAGGATCCTCTCTGTGATGCCTTCGGAATCGAGCTTGTAGTAGTGCATGAGCTCGCCGGCCTTACCGGACTGGCCGAACTCGTCGTTGATACCGATACGTGTGATCTTAACGCGGTTCGGGATGTCGCTTTCGGAGATGACCTCAGCTACTGCACTTCCGAGTCCTCCGATAACGGAGTGCTCTTCTACAGTGAATACTCTGCCCGTAGATGATGCGGAAGCGATGATCGCGTCCTTATCGATGGGCTTGATGGTGTGGATATTGATGACCTCAGCCTCGATACCCTTAGAAGCAAGTGTCTCAGCTGTCTTCAGGCACTCTGCAACGCAGACGCCGCAGCAGAAGATGGAGATATCCTTACCGGAACGGAGCTTGATGGCCTTGCCGATCTGAAACTTGTAGTCAGGACCGTCATTGATAACGGGTACTGCG
This sequence comes from Clostridiales bacterium, assembly GCA_017617295.1. Classification (GTDB taxonomy): domain Bacteria; phylum Bacillota; class Clostridia; order Saccharofermentanales; family Saccharofermentanaceae; genus Saccharofermentans. Next base: position 29,413 of record JAFZWN010000052.1, read on the forward strand.
GCTCTTCCGAATCTCATGTACATGGGACCTTCTGTGGTAAGAGCGGCTCTGACTGCTGCCTTTGCCTCGATATCGTCGGAAGGAACGATGACCGTCATGCCGGGAATGACTCTCATGAGAGCAAGATCCTCAAGGCACTGGTGCGTGGCACCGTCTTCACCTACAGTGATACCGGCATGTGTGGCGCCGATCTTTACATTAAGGTGAGGATAACCGATGGAGTTCCTTACCTGCTCGAAGTTTCTTCCTGCGGCAAACATAGCGAAGGAAGAGATGAATACCGGAACACCCGTTGTGGCAAGACCGGCGGCAATGCCTGTCATGTCAGCCTCTGCGATACCGCAGTCGATGTGTCTGTCCGGGAACTTCTTTTTGAATACCGAAGTCTTGGTAGCACCTGCAAGGTCAGCGTCAAGAACAACGAAATCCTTGAACTCATCGCCGAGTTCCGCGAGAGCGTTACCGTAGCTCTCTCTTGTTGCGATCTTTACGTCACTCATCAGTTTGCACCTCCCTTGTTGATCTCTTCGCGGAGAGCCTCGAGCTCAGCCATAGCTGTCTCGTACTCCGCATCGGAAGGAGCCTTGCCGTGCCAGCCGGCGTTGTCTTCCATGTAGGAAACGCCCTTGCCCTTAACTGTCTTCATAACGATGGCAGTGGGCTTGCCCTTGCACTCTCTTGCTGCCTTGAAAGCATCTCTGATCTCGCCGAAGTCGTGACCGTTGATGTTGATGACATTGAAGTTGAATGCCTTGAACTTCTCGTCGATGGGATAGATGTTGCAGACGTCTGCTACTCTTCCGTCGATCTGAAGGTCGTTGTTGTCTACGATAACGCAGAGGTTATCGAGGTTGTGCGCTCCCGCGAACATGGAAGCTTCCCAGATCTGGCCTTCCTCGAGTTCACCGTCTCCAAGGAGAGCATATACTCTGTAGTCCTTGTTACGGAGCTTAGCGGAGAGCGCCATGCCTGTTGCTGCGGAAAGACCCTGACCGAGAGATCCCGAGCTCATGTCTACGCCGGGAGTCTCGTTCATGCAGGGATGTCCCTGCAGGTACGAGCCGAGCTTTCTGAAAGTCTTAAGGTCTTCAACGGGGAAGAATCCTCTGTTGGCAAGTGCCGAATAGTATCCGGGAGAAGTGTGGCCCTTGGAAAGAACAAATCTGTCGCGGTCTTCCTTACGGGGATCCTTGGGATCGATGTTCATCTCCTCAAAATACAGATATGTGTACATATCGGCGGCGGATAAAGATCCGCCCGGATGTCCGGATGCCGCCGCATGTACTGCCGTTACGATGCCCTCGCGGACATTTACGGCCATAAGCTTAAGTTCTTTGTCTGTCATACTGTTCTCTTTTCTTCTAATATTCTTCCAAATATAAATGTCACTTTATCAGGCAAAAGGATTCTCGGAAGGATAAAGGTCTCCTGCCTTGCGGGCGAATCCGAGATCCGTTCCCTCGAGTCCGAGATACTTGAATACTTCGTAAAGAGCCTTTCCGAAGTGACCGAAAGCAACCGCACCGTGGTGAGGGAAGTTGTTCTGGATGAGAACGTGACGGTAGAATCTGCCCATCTCGGGGATAGCGAATACGCCGATGCCGCCGAAGGACTTTGTAGCAACGGGAAGGACCTCACCCTCTGCAACGTAAGCTCTGATCTGAGCGTCGGATGTGGACTGAAGTCTGAAGAATGTGATGTCACCGGGAGCGATATCACCCTCGAGAGTACCGTTGGTAACCTCTACGGGAAGAGCTCTTGCCATGATCATCTGGTTCTTCATCTCACAGGCAGCGAGCTTCTTGGAGCATGTGTTGCCGCAGTGGAAGCCCATGAACGTATCTGTGTGCTTGTAAGGGAACTTGCCTTCGATGGATTCCTTGTACATATCCTTAGGTACGGAGTTGTTGATGTCGAGGAGAGTAACGATATCCTCGGATACGCAGTAGCCGATGTACTCGGAAAGTGCGCCGTAGATATCAACCTCGCAGGATACGGGGATACCCATACCGGTAA
>JAFZWN010000053.1 GCA_017617295.1 Clostridiales bacterium
CTCTTTTCCATAATAAGGGAATCAGGCAGTGACTCGAGATCATCGTCACCTTCTAACGCCTCCCCGGAAGCGATCGCATCCTCATAAGAAATGTTGTCCCTCTTCTTGCGGAAGATATCGTATGCTTTGTTGGCGGCTATCTTCTTGATCCATCCGGGAAACTTATTCTCCTGATCGAGCGTCGCGATCTTTTTATATGCCGTCAGATATGTTTCCTGAAGAGCATCCTTGGCATCCTCCCCGTTTCCCAGTATCTCCAGGCAGGTAAAGTAGACCAGGCGCTGCGATCTCTCGTACAGATCCGTGAAAGCCTCTTCGTCTCCGCCCTTGAATCTCTTAACGAGCTCTGTATATTCTTCGAAAATCTTATCCATTGTTCTGTCTCCTGTCATTGTCCACATTATTTATTTTATTACTGTCTCCGTTTTTGTCATCCGTATCCGGCGGTCCCCCGATATCCGGCACTTCCTGATCTTCCGCCAACGCCCGGAACAGTCTTCCGAGAAAGCTTATCCACGTCATCTTTTTGTCCTCCTTTTACCTAACAGACGTGCCGGGTCAGGCTCAGGTTCATTATTTTTTTGAAGATCTGAAAAATATTTGCACGAAAAGCAAGGGAACAGGCTAAAGCTGGCAGACTTATGCTGCCGGCACACAGAAAAAGGGACCGTGAATCTTTGTCTTCACAGCCCCTGGGTATTAAGCGCTCTATAAATGTTACAAGAGATCAGATCCCGAAGAGTTCCCTGACCTTATCCTTGTTGACCGCAGATCCGATGACGCAGAGCTTGCCGGTTACGTCGGCGGCGCCTGTCCTGACGTCGGATTCGCCGGGAACATAGTCGAAGTGGATCCACTGTCCGTCTGTTCCGGCGACGATACCCTTGGCACGGAGGATCATGCCGTAAGAAGCGGCATCATCGAGTGCCTCGAGAGCTTTGCCGATCTCTTCCTGCGTGTACTTTCTGGATGTCTCCATGCCGATAGAATCGAAGACCTCGTCTGCGTGATGGTGGTCATGATCGTGGTCGTGACAGCCGCATGTGCAGCCCTCGCCGTGATCGTGATGGTGCTCATGGTCATGGTCATGCTCCTCATGCTCGTGATCGTGCTCGTGATGATGATGCTCATGTTCGTCGTCATCATGGTCATGATGTTGGTGCTCATGGTCATGCTCCTCATGCTCATGATCGTGGTGATGATGCTCGTGCTCGTCATGGTCGTGATCGTGATCATCGTCATCGTGGTGATGATGGTGATGCTTGTGCTCCTCGGCCTCGAGCAGTGCGGCTGCCATATCGGCGGCCGTGAGAGGAGTCTCGATAGCCTTCAGTATCTGTACGCCCGACAGGAGCTCCCAGGGTGTGGTTATGATCTGGGAGTGATCGTTGATCTCCCTGATGAGTGCGACAGCCTGGTCGAGCTTCTCCTGCTTGATATTTCCTGTCCTCGAGAGGATGATCGTGCCTGCATACTTGATCTGGTTCTCGTAGAATTCCTTGAAGTTCTTGAGGTAGATCTTGCATTTGGAGGCGTCGATGACGGTTACCGTGCCGCAGACCTCGGTGCCCTCGACATTCTTGACGGCAGCGACTACATCGGAGAGCTTGCCGACGCCGGAGGGTTCGATCAGGATGCGGTCGGGAGAGAACTTGTCGATGACTTCCTTGAGAGCCGTTCCGAAGTCGCCTACGAGGGAGCAGCAGATGCAGCCGGAGTTCATCTCGGTGATCTCGATACCGGATTCCTTGAGGAAGCCTCCGTCGATACCGATCTGACCGAACTCGTTCTCGATAAGTACCAGCTTCTGGCCGTTATATCCGTCGCTTATGAGCTTCTTGATGAGAGTGGTCTTGCCTGCTCCCAGAAAGCCGGAAAATATGTCTACTTTTGTTGCCATTTATATTACCTTCTTTCTTTTGATTAACTGAAATAGATTATCTCGTTGTCGGGGGCGCTCGTTAATGCATAGTCTTCGACCGTTATGCAGGGGACAGCGACCTCCTGACCGTTCTGTTTGTCCTTGAAATATCTGATAGTGCCCGTGACCTTCAGCCACTGACCGACAGGGAAAGACGATGTGCAGTCGTAAAAGCACAGCAGGTTGATCTGGCCGATGTCGTCGGCGCAGCATGTATAGGCTTTCCTCTGGAGCGCGAAAGCGCGCCCTCTGAACTGACGGAAGATGACCGACTGGCCGATGACGCTTATCCGCTTGCCGTTATACCTTTCGACATTGTCGAGGGCGTCGGTATAGAACAGGCCGAAATCGTCGGGTTCGATGACGCAGGGATCGTCGTCGAGATTATAGGGGAGATGCTCACCGATATCTATCATCTCGTTGTCGTTGCCGATGAACGTTATGTTCATGCCGGGGTTGAGAGATTTGACCGAGCCACGAAGCTTCGGGATATTGTTGACCTCGGGGTCTACCCTGTTAAAGATAACGTTGTCGCAGTATCTGTAATAGTCGGCGAAGATGGTCTGCATGTTCCTGTAGTATTCGGAATATGTCGAGGCATCGACGATGACGACGGCGGCGGCCAGGAGCCACCTCCTCGGGACATCGACCTTCTCGAAGAATTCTTTGGGTGATACGGAACCGTTCCATTCCATAAAGATGACGTCGGGCTTGTATCTCTTCTCGATGTCGAACATGAGCTCCTTATCGACCTCATCGGGTTCGACATTGATGATCTCGGGGCTGGCCTTCTTAAGGACTTCGTCGTATTCGATCTCGCCTTCTTCGGTCGACAGTATCAATATCTTCTTGCCGCGGAAGTTCTCGTCATCGGCCCACGATGCTATGCAGGTGGTCTTTCCGCTCTCGAGAAATCCCGTGAAAAAATAAACCAAACAATCTCCCATATATATACCTCTTAATATTTTCTGTACTATTTTCGTCTCTTCGGCAAAGAAATGCAACTGCAAATTGCATGAAACGGCAATTATCGTGGTACAATAGGCGTTGTGAGAAGGTATATCATCGAACAGACCCAACAGCTGCGAGAGCAGAGCCAGCAGATGCTGCACCAGGCTCAGAACGAGGCAGACAAGAATGTCGGCCGTTTTTGTGCTATCGAACTCCGTAACCTCGAGAGGCTTCATGATGCGCTCTATTCACCCGTTATGGACAGGCTCATGGTCAATGTTACCAGCACGGGTAATCTGGGTCTCATCTGGATACTGACGGCACTGATCCTTACGGTAACGGAGCCCAGACGCCGTTTCGGCTACAGCATGATCATCGCGCTTTTGCTGGGAATAGCCATCGGAAACGTCCTCATCAAGAATATAGTAAGGCGTAACAGGCCGTTCTTCCACAAGAACTACAAGCTCCTGATCAAGCAGCCCTGGGACTATTCCTTCCCGTCGGGGCATACGCTGAGCTCTTTTGCGGCCGCGACCACGCTCTTTTACATGAATAAATACGTCGGCATGATCGGGCTTTGTTACGCATGCCTTATCGCTTTGTCGAGACTTTATCTGAGAGTCCATTTCTTCACGGATGTCTTCGCTTCGATGGTCCTCGGGACCGGGCTCGGCATCCTTGCCATCTATTTATACGAGCACTGGATATTCCTTTACATATGAGCGTAAGGATTGGAAAGATCGACCTGGGGGAGCTCCCTGTCTGCCTGTCTCCCATGGCGGGCACCAGTTCCGTGACCTTTCGCGGGATCTGCTGCGAGAACGGAGCCTCTTACTGTCCCACGGAGCTTACGAGCGCCAGATCCATAGTCTATAACGGCTTTGAGAAGAGCTTCCGCTTCATGGAGATCGATCCTTCGGCGGAGAAGGTCACATGCATCCAGCTTTTCGGAAGCGAAAGCGAGGATTTTGTATATGCGATCGATGCGATCTGTTCCCACGAGCTCCTCGGGCAGGTGGATATCATCGACATCAATATGGGGTGTCCCGTATCTAAAGTAGTCAAGACCGGAGCCGGAAGCGCCCTCATAAAGGACCCCGAAAGAGCCGGTAACATTGTTACAAAAGCTGTAAAGGCAGCTTCTTCGCACAATAAGGCTCTTACGGTAAAGACCAGGATCGGTTTTGCCGCCGATGACAGATCGGGCCCCGAATTCGCCCGTGTTCTGGCAGGTTCGGGCGCCATGGCGATAACCGTTCACGGCAGGACAGCCTCGCAGATGTATCACGGTGTCGCCGATCACGACGCCGTAGCCGCCATGAGAGAGGCGGTAAGGGAGTTTGATATCCCGTTCTTTGCCAACGGCGACGTTACTGACGGGGAAAGCGCGCGCCGGATCCTCGATAAAACGGGCGCCGACGGCCTGATGATAGGGCGTGCCGCCATGGGGGATCCCTGGATCTTCGGGCGCGTGAACGCATATCTTCAGGGAAAAGAAACACCATTGCAACCTACGCCGCGCGAAAAATGCGATATGATGTTAAGAGAACTCGAGGGCACGGCTTCGCATATCGGCGAGAAGACCGCCGTCAAGGAGATGAGGAGCGTCTATCCCCACTATATCAAGGGCCTTCCCGGCGCGGCATCGTTCAAGAACGAGCTTATGACGGCCGTGACTGTCGAAGATGTCCGGAAGATAATCGAAAAAGGACTTGCATTATGGACGTAATGACCGTTTTGACCATAGTGATACCCGCGGTGATCGGGGTCTTGCTGTGCTTTAAGGGCTTTAAGCTCTTAAGGATCAGCCTGGCCGTTGTCGGTGCGGTAGTCGGTTATGTCCTGGCGAGCCGCATCCTCCTTCAGATCCATATACCGATGTCTCTGCCTGTTCGATACGGGGTTCTCGCAGTGTTCGCGATCGGTCTGGGTGCCCTGAGCTTCGGGCTTTACGAGAAGGCGGTATTCTTTGTCGGAGCTGCGGGCGGCGCCTTTTTTGCCTGGTCGTTTTACCCCGCAGATGCGACCGGACTCAATAAATGGATCGTTATCGTACTGAGCGCACTGGTGGCCGGACTGGCCGTAAAATTCATAAATGAGTGGGCTTTGAAGGCTTTTACCGCATTATTCGGCGCGAGGCTCATAGCGTACGCGCTGGTGCTCGTGGCCTCGAAAATTGAACTTTTGTCAACCGGAGTTTCCGCTCTGATGGTACTTTTGTTTAAAACTACAGCCATTTCGGCTGCTATGGCAGTTTCCGGATTGAGCATAGTAATCTTCGCGGTTGTGGGGTTTTTACATCAATTAAAAGAGCGATAAATCAATAAAAATTATGGCAAAAAACGGTTGATATTTTGACAAAATCTTGTTATCATGCAATCAACAGACAAGAAAAGTGGTCCGGTAGGACCCGATGACCTAAGACATTTTTCTATATCTATCCCTTATTCCATGTTGAGGGCATCCCGATCCATCATCGGGATGCTTTCAATTTTTAGGGGATTTTTTTCTCGGTATCGATCTGAAGTACAATGGGCAAGATTTGAATATTCAGAGAATATTGCCTATGGAATATCAGTTTGATCAGGGATAAGCCGGCCGGCGGTTGATAAAGGATCGGACTCGTATAACATGATCTGTCATTATCGAGAGATCATGTTGCTTTATCGTGAGGCTTTTCAGCAGATCCTGTTGAGATCTCCTCCGGCGAGGAAAGACCTGATATTATCGGCGGCGATGTCGATCAGGCGGACGCGCGTCTCTTTGGCGGCCCAGGCGATGTGTGGCGTCAGGATGCAGTTCGGCGCATGAAGAAGAGGATTATCGGCTTTCATCGGTTCGACTGAAACGACGTCGGCAGCGTAACCTCCCACGAGGCCTTCTTCGAGGGCCGATCTCATATCCGCTTCGTTACACAGTCCGCCCCTGGCGGCGTTAACGATAAGAACGCCCTTTTTGCACTTTTGAAGAAGCGAACGGTTGATGATGCCTTCGGTATCAGGTGTCAGCGGGCAGTGAAACGTGATAATGTCCGCGACGGGGGCGGCTTCCTCAAGCGTCATAAAGCGGACGGGAGCGAAAGAGGCCGGATCTTCGGGCATTACGCGGGGGACCGCGATGACGGAGGCACCCATGGAAGACAGGATGGCCGATACCCTTTGGCCTATCTTTCCGTAGCCGACTACGGCGACTTTCTTGCCCAGAAGTTCGGTGAGCGGCATTTTCCAGTAGCAGAACTGGTCGGATCTGACCCAGTCGCCGTCATGAACGGATGAGCTGTGCAGAGCAACACTGTTCGTCATTTCCAGAAGGAGCGCGATGGCCATCTGGGCAGTGGCGTAAGTGCTGTATTCGGGGACATTCGTGACCGCGATGCCTCTCTCGCGGCAGCAGTCAAGGTCAATGACGTTAAACCCTGTGGCGAGAACGCCTATATACCTGAGCTTCGGGAGGCTCTCGAGGGTCTTTCTCTTGAAGGGCGTCTTATTGGTTATTACCATATCCGCGTCTTTGCAGCGGTCGATTATCTGATCTTCCGAGGTGGTATCGTAGACTGTCAGGGTTCCGAATCCCTCCAGGGGTGCCCAGGAGATGTCTCCGGGATTGGCAGCGGAACCGTCCATAATTACTGTATTCATGGCATTTTCTCTTGTATTAAAAAATCTTTATCGTTAGAATGATTTACATAATGATTCTAACAGATGATCTGTTGATTTGACAGGGAGGGCGCCCATGTACTTGTATTGCTACGGAAGATCTGATAAGGCGAGAACTACCGGAAACACGCTTCTTTCTAAGGCTGAAGGTGAGTGGATCACAGATACCGAGAGCTTCGCGGCGGGTATCCGCGAGGTGTCGCTTCGAGCCGACAGCGCGATAGTACTTTTCCTTCCTCCCGAGGCGGCGGTCAAGCTCTTTGTCGAGAGATTCTATCCCTCGGACATCAAGTTCCCCGTTATCAGGGTGTCCTCGGACGGCTCTTATGCAGAGATAATCAAGGCGGGCGGCTATAATTCGTACGAGATAATGGTCAGGATCTGTTCCGTTCTAGGCTGTAAGCCGCTGTCGAACAAGGATGACGGAGCCGATTATGCGGCGGATCTTCAGAAGACCATAACGGCATACAATATGATATCGGATAACGAGGAGCTGGCAGCGGAGATCAGCAGCTACATAAGGGAAGGAGGCTGTGTCACCGTATATAGCGACCTGTCGCTTCATATGTCAGAGCCTGTCCTGGATTCCATGAGCTTTATACCGTTCGCTTTCAGGCTGTCGCAAAGAGACGAGCTCATCCGGGCTTATCAGAGTTGCTGCGAAGCCGACGAATACTCGGTATTCGTGACATGTTCACTGCTTCCCGAGGTCGCGGGCAGGGGCAAATGCCTCAAGCTGATCCCCAAGAAGGTGGTCCTCGGGCTGGAACTGACGGGCAGGGCGGCTCCCGAATATGCTGTGGAGACAGTAGAGAAGAGCCTCATAAGTCACGGTATCGACAGGAAATCCGTCGTGACGGTGGCCGTATCGGATATGACACGCGAGAGTGACAGCGTCATGGAGATATCCAAAGCCCTGGGCTGCACGGTCACGTCCTATGATTCGAGGCTTCTGAAAGCCGTAAAGGTTCCTTTCGACCCGTCTTTCAATCTTACGAAAGCGGCTGACACCTGTACTGCCGCGGCCTGCATGGCCTCGGAGAACGGCCGCATCGTGATCAGAAGATCAGGGGACCGTAATTCCGTGATGCTGTCCGCATGTATAAGACGCGGGGGGATAATGCTCACTGAGTGAACCGAAAAAAATGCAACAACAGCCTGTCTTTCCTCGTCATAATGGTGTAAAGACGAGAGGAGAAAAGGTTTGAACAAAAGAAGTCTCACCACACCGGTAAAGGTCCTTAGTGCCATGGCGGCCGTATTTGCGGCCGGCGTGATTATCTTTGCTACCGGATGTTCCGGAAACGGGCCCGGAGATGACGATATACCGGTGGTGACCGACGGAGGAGTAGTCGAGGAACATACCTGGTACAGCGCCGAGAAGACGAGGATCGGGTCTGTGGGCATTACTCTGGTGACCCGGTTATTCCCGGTCGTAAATGTCTGTTCAAACGGCAATTCCATATCGGTCTCCTCCTGTTCGGCTACGGGATATGACGTGAGTTACAGTGACAGCCTTGTGAATATCCGTTTTAATGACCGGGAGATGACGGAATTTATCGATGAGGAAACAATGTCCTCCATGACGAACCCCAATATCGGAGGGAATTACTACAGTTACGATGTCTATCCGTTTACTCTTAACGGACAGGATTATTTTGAAGTCATAAAGCTCGATTTCAGTTACAGTGAGTACGAATCATACGTGTACGAGATGGATGAGGACGGAAATTACGGGGCTCCCGTAACGCTAAGCGGTCTGTCTGACGTAGATAATGCCGCGATAATATCATGTTTTCCGCTTAAGACCGGTTCGGCCCTTCTTATTTCCAACAGCATAACTTTCGATATGATAGGTTCACATACCGACAGTTCCATCGTTATCTACGGAAATGACGGGAGCATCAATGATATAGATGTCGATTCTCTCCTTGATATCGATTATCAGACCATTACCGATGTTTCCCAGCTGTCAGAGGATCTCCTGCTGGTCTCATATATGGATTACGATATCGGGGATGTCATCAGGAAAGCGGTCGATATGTCCGACCCTTCCGAGCCTTCCGTAGCAGAGGATGATGTGATCCCTGCATGTATCGGCAGCATGGATAATGTCTATTCGCTTTCGGACGGTACCGTCTGTATGTCCGATGACGCATGTCTGTATACGCTTTCCGATGAAGGCGAACCGGAGTTTGTCCTGGATTATGCTCTCTCGGGGGTCAACATGGCGGCGTGCCGTGAGATGAGGCTTCTGAAGCGTAACGAAGACGGGACGATGGATTTTTTCCTTACGGAATTCTTTGATCCCATGAGCAGTGATCCTACCGCATATGCCGAGGTCAAGTATCTGGTCAAGCTCACACCGAGAGAGCCCGACACCAGACAGATCTTAAGAGTGGGCGTTCCGGATTCGATGACTTATTGGGCGGGCCAGTCCATCGTGGATTTTAACGAGACGAACGAGAACTATTTTGCAAGAGTCGAGATCATAGGCGGGGAGACCGATGACTATTCTTTTTCGGTCACATTATCGGTCGATCCCGACGATATACTCGGAGGAAGCGAGTACGGGGTCTATCTGAACACGCTTTCGTATGATTCCGGTATTGTCGAGGAGGCGCTGAGGTCCGACCCGCCCGACGTGTTTATATCCGAGACCCTTTACATGACAGAACCCGCATCGGATCTTTTTTTGGATCTTAATGATTTTATAGATTCTGAGAACGGTCTTGACCGCTCGGAGTATTTTGATAATATATTGAGGCTGTCCGAAAGCGACGGGCATCAGTACCACATACCGACAGCTTTCTATATATCGGGGATAAGGTTATATAATGAGGGATACCATGCCGAATTCGGCGGGATGACATATTCGGAATACAGGGATCTTACATCGTCCATGGGAGGCTGGGATCCGATAAAGCTCTACTGTGAGAGAAATATCTATGTTGAGGAGCTCATCTCTTCTCAATATGATCTTTTCGTTTATCGCGAGAACGGTACCGCCAATTTCCATAATGCGGCATTCTATGCTCTTTTAGACTATGTCGACGATATAGGTGATTATGATTCGATCGCTAACGGATACTATTACACGATCGACGCTGATACATACGATAATATGATGAGGCTGGATTATGGAAACATCTATGCTCTCGAGGAATATTATATGGATGATTCATACTCGTGGTACGGTCTTCCTTCCTATGACGGAAGGGGAGTGAGTGCAGGTCCCACGTCAACGGCTGCCATTCCGGCCGGTTCGTCAAATCCGGAGGGAGCGTGGGAGCTTATCAGATATATCGTATCTTACGATCAGCAGTCTTATTACAGTATCGGCATCCCGATCTGCAGGAATGCCGTAACACACGTGCTCCGTAACGATCAGGATTCCGTCTCGTATATTATGGATGTTATCGACAGCGCAGGTTCATACTATGTGACGGATCTTGACCTGCGGTATATATGCGATGTGGCCATCGGTTCATATCTTAACGGTGAATGTAGCGCGGATGAGACCGCGGACATTATAGAAAATTATATGCTTGAGATCATGGGATCTTCGGGTAGACAGGAGGAAGAAGAATGAAAAGCTTCGCAAGAAAGGCTGCACCGCTGGCGATGAGCGTTATCGTGCTCAGCAGTTCCGTGCTTACGGCGGCGTGCAGCAACAGAGCAAAAGGAAAGGCCGAGAAGGTCGCGGAGGATGCTCCGTGGTTCAACGTGTCTTCGATAGAGCTCGGTACACAATATAATACGGAGGATTACGAGTATTTTTATCAGTATGTTATGGGTATGACCGGTGATAAGATAGTCGTTACCGCACAAGGATCATTGCCGTTCCCGGATCAGGTAGATGAGGATTTTGATTATGAATCCCTGTATGTAGAGAATCTTGATATCTATGATTCTAACGGTAATCTTCTTAATTCGATCGATATTAATGATCTTTTTAGAGATGAACTCGGATCAAGTTTTTATCTGGGGGGCATTAATATCATCGGAGATGAGATAACAGCCGATGTTCACACATGGGATTCAATGACCGGCGAAGACGGTCCTTCTTATGAGGCGGTCATCGATGCTGAGAGCGGAACGGTTTCCGATCTTACCGAGGTTACCGATGACGACGAACAGATGAGTTCGGAAGGTAATGTGTATTTTGACGGTTATATGGTAGCAAAATACTGGATATCGGGAGAACACGGGACCAACTCCTATTTGATCGAAGTCTATAAGGACGACGAGGAATTAAACACCATCGATCTCCGGGAGCAGCTCGCAAACGAGGATGTATACGATATCTCGACGGTCAACTACATCGGAGGCGGCCGTGCCCTGGTATGTTATTCGGATTCGGAAACATATAAGCACGACAAGTTCTTCCTTATGGATCTCGAAGCCGGAACGGCTGAGAAGTGTACCGAAGATATGTCATGGTTTTCCACGGGCGATGATTACTACAGGTCCGCCTGTCTTTACAGTGACGAACTCGGAGCGATCATTTCCGATACCGAGGGCGTAAAGAGAGTCGATTATGATAACAAGCAGCTGGAGATGCTCATGGACTTCAGCGATTCCAATGTTAACAGGAGTGATATCCAGGATATGCAGCTTCTGTCCTGTACGAACGACAGGATAGTATACTCGGGTACGCTCTGGAATGTGGGCTCTTATATGACCGGCACTTCGATTCCCTGTATCTTCGTTTTCGAGAGAGCCGAGAGTAATCCGAATGCCGGAAAGACTATCCTGAACGCAGCTGTAGCCGGATATATCGACAGAGCCACAGCTGAGGCGGTCGTAAGGTTCAATGACACCAACCCTGATTATTTCATCCGTTACACAAACAGATATGATCTGTCGAAATTCCGTAGTGATGTGAATTCTTCCGGCGATGAGGCGACAACAGAACTTGCAGCATCCGCAGCGATGAGCAATCAGCTTGCCATGGATCTCATGTCAGGAGACGGTCCCGACCTTATCTTTAACATGCTTTCATATTCGCAGTTAAACAACGCCGATTACCTTGTAGATCTTTCTGATATGATAACCGAGGAAGGTTATTATTCACACATCTTTGATGCATGCAGAACCGATGACAAGCTCTATCAGATCCCTCTTAATTTTGTTATGAGCGGCATCTGGACTGATGCTTCCAACCTTGAAAGCGATCAGTACGGATTCACATATGACCAGTATGTTGACTTCGTGGATACAGTATGTAACGGGGAGGATCCCCTCCAGATGGATAAGATCACCACATTTACCACGATGCTTTCCGGTATGACGGATCTTTTCAGGGACGAGAACGGCAGGATCAACTATGATAATGAAGCATTCAGGACCCTTGCCCAGTATGTAAATGACAACGTAACATACGTCGAGCCCGATTACAGCGAATACGGAGAATATGTCGAGTATTATCTGGGCGGTCCGGAGATGACGGGCGCCGAGTGGAAGACAGTCGATTCTGTCGGAAGCCTTCTTTACGGCTCGGGTTCCTCGGCTCAGAACATGAGACTTGCCGGTATCCCTTCCGTAGACGGAAGAGGTCCTTCGGTCGAGATAAGGAACTCTATCGGTATCTCCGCTTCATCCCCGAGTGTCGAGGGATGCCGGGAACTGATCAACATCCTTCTTTCCACTGAGATCCAGGCAATGTACTGCGAGCTTGGAAGCACATGTGTAAGCACCGAAGGATTCAGACAGGGTTCGGAGGAAGAGATAGAGTATTATAACCGTCAGATCCAGAGGATGCAGGATTCTGCTTCTTACGAAGAGATCGCAGAGATGGGCATGGATTATCAGCTCGTTGACGATTCTTTCCTTGACGAATTCGACGCTATGGTAGAATCCTGCGGTTCAGTATCTTTTATCGATCCGGCCGTAATGTCTATCGTAAGGGAAGAGATGCCTGCATACTTTGAAGGACAGAAGACCATCGACGAGGTAATCGAGATCCTTCAGAACAGGGTAAATACGTACACTAACGAAAGAGGCTGATCCCTCTTAATGCAATCCCCCAAAGAAGACGGGCTGCTCCATACGGGCAGTCCGTTTTCTTATTCTCCGGAATTTCTCAAGACCGGTTTATAATATTAATCAAAAAATAATTTTATCGTTTTGAAAAGAGTTGTAGAATTGTAATCGAGAGGGATCGATATAAAAAGATAGGAGTGTATTTTATGAAAAGATCCTTAACACGCGGCTCCTGTGTTATGCTGTCTCTTGCGCTTTCCGCGGGACTCATGCTGTCGGGATGCAACAAGCCTTCCGGAAACGGCAAGAAAGTTTCAGCGGGCGACCCCTGGTATGACAGCCGGGTAGTGGAGCTGGGAGATCAGTATGAGGATTCCGGGTTTGACGATATCTATTTCAATGTCATCGGCTGTCTGAACGGATATGTCGTTGTCAATGTCAACGGCTACCGGGATCTGCCGTCGGATTTTGACTGGGAAAATGACGACTACAGTCTTTATAACATGAACAATTACGACTTCTACGATCTGAACGGAGAACTGGCCAACTCGCTTTCCGCGGACGATCTTCTGGAAGGTACGGGTCTCTCTCCCGATTCGTCATGGCTTAACGATGTGACTCCCGTAGGAGACCGGTTCCTGGTCACCATTTCCACCTGGGATGGCGAGGAGGATACGCGGTATGAGGGCTATATTGAGATCCCTTCGGGCGAGATCTCCGATCTTCACGAGGTCGAGGCCGATACCGATATAGAAGAGGACAGCTCCTTTGAAGGAACGACTGTCATCGGAGACTATTCGATCGAGAAGTACTGGCTCTACAGTGACGACGATTTTTATTCCTATATCTTAAAGATAACCGACGCTTCGGGCCGTGTTACGCAGCTGGATCTGCGTGAAGAGGTATCGGATCTCTCTATCTTCGATATTCCAAGTTTTCTTTATATGGGAGGGAGCGATGTCCTGGTACCCTGTTCCTGCACCGAGAGCCAGGAATATCTCATACTGTCTCTTGAAGACATGACGATAAGCAAGGGCGGTGACGACCTGGCATGGCTTGACGATTCGATCGTCTATAATTCCCAGTACATTGACGGTCTCGGATGTATCACCAAGAGCGGTACCGGCATCAAGCTCGTTGATTTTGAGAATAAGACAACGGAGGAGATCCTCAATTTCGGGTGGACATATCAGAATGTCTCCGACCTCAGCGGACTGGCCGTCCTGTCTTATGAAGATGACAGCATCGTCATGGGCGGAACGATCTGGGAGCCTTCTTATTCCGATTACTCCGAACGCTGTCTCATAGTCATCCTTAATAAGGCGGAACGTAATCCCAATGCCGGAAAGAGCATCATAGACGTGGCTTTCATCGATTATGTCGACAGGGTCTCCGCACAGGCGATATGCGATTTCAACTCCTCTTCTGAGGACTGCTTTATCCGTTATGACGAGAGATATTACATCAGTGACTTCGAGGAGAACCTGAGTGATTATGAGGGAATAGACTGGACGCAGCACGACCTTGATGCGCGTGCTTCGATGAGCAACCAGCTGGCGATCGACCTGCTTGCAGGTGACGGACCCGACATCATCTTTAATGCGATCGCGCTGTCGCAGCTTGACACCGATCAGTATCTTGTGGATCTGAGCGATGTCATCACCGGGGGTGATTATTACGGCAACATCATCGATATGTGCAGGACTGACGGCAAGCTCTATCAGGTCCCTCTGAACTTTTCGATGCAGGGTATACTCGTGTCCGCTTCGGATGTGGATGATTCGCAGACGGGCTTCACATATGACGAGTATGTGAGATTTGTGGATGAGGTCTGCAACGGCACGGATCCGCTTAATATGGATAAGCTCGAATGCTTTACGAGATTGATGTCCTGCCTGAACGACCAGTTCATAAGTTCCGGCGGACAAGTTGACTATAACAATTCCGATTTCAGGGATCTGGCGGATTTTGTCAGTGAACACATCAATTATGTCGAGTACGACGATGATTATATGGACGGATCGTATTACTTCGGCGCGGTCGGATCCATATACAGAGGACAGCTGGCGAGGGTGCTTCCCGATCTTATGAACGATCCCGGGTCTTCATTTACTCCCAGGTATACGATGGTCGGTTCTTTCGGGTATTATCTCGACACGCTCGAAAACGATATGAGCGGAGCGGGGGAAATCAGGCTCCTCGGTCTCCCTTCTTCCGACGGAAGGGGACCTTCGGTAGAGGTCGGGTATTCCGTCGCGGTATCCTCCTCGTCAGAGATGATCGACGGATGCAAGGATTTTATCCGAGTTCTTTTCAACCAGGATACACAGGAAGGATATGCGAGGATCGGCGCCACGCCCGTTCTGAGATCCGCTTTCGACAGCACGGCAAGACGCGATCTGGATGCTTATAACGCCAGCGTTGACCGTAATCTTGAGTACTATTCCGAAGCGGAGCTCCGCGAGTGGGGCCTCAGCCGTAACCATATCGATGAATCCGCCATAACGAACTATACACACTTTATAGAATCGTGCAGCTGTCTCGTACAGGGAGACCCCGCGGTCATGTCGATCATAAGGGAGGAGATCCCGGCATACTTCGAAGGCCAGAAGACCATCGATGAAGTCATCGACATTATGCAGGACCGAGTACAGACATTTATAAACGAGAGAGGATAAACAACAGAAACTCACGCCCGGGGCTTTGTCAGGAAGTCCCGGGTCTTTATTTTCCCCAAAAAGATGTCGGGGATAAATTTTCGAAAAACATGCAACACAAAAGATCTCCCGCTCGTCTAACTTGATAGGGCAGGGAAATAAACGATAGAGGAGTTTCTTAAATGAAAACTTTCACAAAGAAGACCTGCTCGGCCGTAGTGGCCTTAGTGATGGCAGTTCCCATGATCGCATCCTGCGGTAAGAAGGATAACGGCGATCCGACGTCATCAGTCAGCGGCAGATCACAGATGTCATCGTCTGTTTCCGGAGAAGAGATAGAAGAGGATTTCGGCTGGTTTGATGTCGATAGCCTGGATTTCAGCGACCGTTATACGGATCAGAGGTTTACGAACCTCTATGTCGACGTGCTCGGCATGAAAGATGACCGTATCGCTCTCGAGGTGAGCAGATCATTTTATGACGATTATTCGTTCCAGGAAGTACTGGAATCGGAAGAAGCGGGCGGCGGAGATGACGGATCCGATTATAACGCCATCGATATCTATGATCTTGACGGGGAACTGATCCGTTCGGTACCCGTTGAAGATATCTATGCTGCTGCCGGCGAAGATGAAGAAGGTTATCACTATCTGTGGAGATCGGAATTCGACGGCGACAAGATGCGGTTCACCGTTTGTACTTACGACGATGACTGGAACGAGAGCTATAGCAATATCGAGATGGATATCGCGACCGGCAACCTCACCGTAACGGAGGAAGACCGTGTGGATACAAACGATGAGGAAGGTTCCTACGAAGGATCCTACACGTTTGACGGCTATACCGTCGAAAAGACATTTTACTGGGGCGACGCATCATGTTACTACATCATCGACGTCACGAAGCCTTCCGGAGACACAAAGCGCATAGACTTTTCTACAGAGATCCCGAGCATGAGCATCTTTGATATCAATGCCTGCGTTTATATCGGAGACGGCAGAGCCGTTGCGCAGTGCACCCCTGAGACGGATGACTATTCCGCAGGGTACGTCTACGTCATGCTGGATCTCGAGGACGGATCTTGTGAACTCTACGAGAATACCGACTGGCTTGCCGGGATCGATCTCTCGACCGCTTCCTATTCCGAGGACGGCAGGACGATGGTCATCGGAAGGGAAGGCCTCATGAGCATCAACTTTGACGACGGGTCTCTGGAGATGGTCGTTGACTTCAACAACTGCAATCTCAACAGGTTCGATGCCCTGCGTTACACATTCCTCGGGATCAGAGACGGAAAATATTATTTCCAGGGTATCGGGGAAGAACATGAGACCGACAACGGATATATCTACACGGAGAACATTGTCGTATTCTCCGAAGCCGACAGCAACCCCAATGCCGGTAAGATGATACTCCGCGCCGCTGCTCCCAAGGGACTTACATATCAGGAGGCGGAGGCCGTCAGAAGATTCAACGAGATGTCGGACGAAGCATTCATCGTCTTCGATTTCAGCTATAACGGCAGAGACAACCAGGAGTTCGGTCTGTGCGCAGGATTTCTTCCCGCGTCTGCCACACTCGATGAGGATGCCGCCATGAGCAATCAGCTTTCGATCGATCTCATGACAGGCGACGGTCCGGATATCATCTTCGGTACGATCGGTTTCTCTCAGATGGATAATGACAACTATCTTACCGACCTTTCTTCCGTGATCCCTTCAGACGAGGAGTATTTCACCAATGTCTTTGATGCCGCCAGGGTAGGAGGCAAGCTCTATCAGATCCCTCTCGACTGCGGATTTTCCGGTATTACCGCGAACGGCGAAGATGTCGGTTACGATCAGGCCGGATTTACGTTTGATTCCTACAGGGAATTTGTTGACGAAGTATGTAACGGCAACGATCCCGTCGGAGCCGGCAGGTTCGATTTCCTCGCTTTATGCTATTCATCCATGAGCGACTGTTTTATCGATGATTCCGGAAACGCCACCTTTGATAACGACGCTTTCAGACAGCTTGCCGACTTCACCTCGGATATACCCGAGGAAGGCATGGTAATGTCTTGTGATGTCTGCCAGAGAGCAACTGAAGGCGTAGGATACATCACCATAAGCACTCTTGACGAATATCTCAGGAACTTCGGCGGAACTGCCGAGTCGACAAGGCTCATGGGTATCCCTTCCGTCGACGGAAGAGGTCCGATCATCACGGTCGATGATTCCGTTGCGATCTCCGCCAATGCCGCAGATCCGGATATCTGCATGGAGTTCGTAAGGTATGCCCTTTCCTACGAAGGACAGATGATCTTCGCCAATTCCGACAGGACACCCGTAATGGTACGCGCATTCGAAGACGGCGCACAGACGACGATCGACGAATATAATGCCCAGGTTCAGAGGATCCTTCAGTTCTCCACAAGAGAGGAACTGGCTGCTTGCGGATTCTTCGCGGAGGAAGTCGATGAGGGCGTTATCGATGCATATGAGGGCTTTATCAGAGCTGCCTGCACGATCGAGATGACCGACCCTTCAGTACTCAATATCATAAGAGAAGAGATCGGCGCATATTACGAGGGTCAGAAGACCATGGAGGAGATAATCCCGATCCTCGAAAACAGGGTACAGACATTCGTTAACGAACGGGGATAAAAAGCCTTCGTTTCAATACGATTACAAATAGAAAAGAAGCAACATCCGCGGATGTTGCTTCGTCTATAATAATGAAAACGAAATAATATCGGAAACGGAATAATGGAAAGTAAAAAAGAAATCAGCAGAAGGGATAAGATAACACCCCTGACAGTTGACCCGGCTGTCAGAGCGCGGGCCCTTAAGAACAAGAAAAAACTCCATGTAAGAAGGAAGCTCATCGAATGGGGCCTTTTTACGGGATACCTTACACCCAGCCTTCTGGGCGTTATCCTGTTCTTCTTTTTGCCGCTTCTGATGCTCCTTAAGACGAGCTTTCAGAAGTCATCTACGAACACAGAACTCGTCGGGACACTGAACTACGAGAGAGTCCTTACAAACGAGGCATTTAAGGATGCATCGTTCAATACCCTGACATTTGCCCTTCTGGCTGTGCCTCTGGCCGTTCTTCTGGCGCTGCTGCTGGCTATGCTCCTTAATACCGGTCTTCCCGGCAAGAGTGCTTTCCGAAGCATCCTTCTGAACCCCATGATGGTCCCGGTCGCTTCTGTCGTTTTGATCTGGCAGGTATTCTTCAGCTATAACGGCGTAGTAAACGGCTGGACGGCTTCGCTCCTGGGATGGTCGAAGATAGACTGGCTCAAATCGGACTATGCGCAGATAGTAATACTCCTGATGTTCCTCTGGAAGAACCTCGGATACAATATGGTCCTTTTCCTCGCGGCACTTAACAATATCCCCACGGAGATACTGGAGTCGGCCATGATGGACGGAGCCGGAGCTTTCAAGAGATTCTTCAGCATCAAGCTCTACTACTTAAGCCCCACGATCTTCTTCGTGGCGATAATGTCTCTTGTAAACTCCTTCAAGATATTCAGGGAAGTCTATCTCCTTACGGGCGACTATCCCTATGACAGCCTTTACATGCTTCAGCATTTCATGAATAACGCTTTCACGAAGCTCGACTATTCCAAGCTCAGTGCAGGCGCCATCATCATGACGGTCGTCATGGGCGCCATAGTCGGCGGACTCTTCTTTGCGGAGTCAAAACTTGATTCAAACATAGAGGAGTGACAGGGATGGATAACGAATTAAGAAAACAGAGAAAGAAACAGGCGACGCTCGCAAGGCGTAACGTATATACCGAGACCCCCGAAGTAGTATCGTTCTTCAGCAGCATGACCGATGCTCAGAAGGAAGCTTTCTTTAAAAAGGAGAAGGCAAGGGCGGTCAAAAAGCTCCGCGCCAGAAAGATAAAGAAGAACGTCCTTATCACGATCGGACTTATCATCGCGGGATGCTCGGCCATCCTGGCACTGGTACCGATATTCTTTACCTTCCTGAACTCATTCATGTGTTCGGCGGAGATCCAGGATAACTACGGAGTGGTCTTCCAGAGCCTGTCGGGTCACGCTACCAACGGCGCGACATATATGGCCAAGACGCCGCTTCTGAAGCTCGTGCCCCAGAAGGTCACGATAGAGCAGTATAAGAGCCTTCTTTTTATGAGTCCGACTTACCTTTTCAAGTTCTGGAACTCGATCGTTCTCGTACTGCCCATAGTAGCAGGCCAGATGGTGATCGCATGTCTCGCGGCATACAGCTTCGCCAGGTTCAGGAGAAAGAGGAGAGAGGCGCTGTTCTTCTCGTACATTATCCTCATGCTGATGCCTTTCCAGGTCACGCTCGTACCTAACTACATCATCTCCGAGAAGCTCGGGATACTGAATACGATATGGGCGATAATACTTCCGGGTATCTTCTCCACGTTCGCGGTCTTCCTTCTGACCAAATACATGAGGCAGATACCGTCGGCTTATATCGAAGCCGCCAAACTGGACGGAGCTACCGAGTGGCAGATATTTACGAGGATAGCGATCCCGCTCTGCAAGAGTGCGATATTCGCTCTGGCGATATTGCTTTTCATAGATTATTGGAATATGGTCGAGCAGCCGCTGATACTGCTCTCCAGCCAGGATAAACAGCCGCTGTCGGTCTTCCTGTCACAGATCAACGAATCTGAGATAGGAATCGCTTTCGCGGCATCAGCTCTGTACATGATACCGCCGCTTCTGATCTTCCTTCGGGGCGAGGAATACCTCGTTGAAGGAATATCAAGAACAGGTGTGAAGTAATCTCAGGAGGATAGCAAGATGGAAGAGAGTAAAAAGAAAAAGAACAGAAGATGGGTAACGAGAGGCATGATCGCATTTGTTGCGATACTTGCGTTGCTGACATTCTTCTCTAATACCGTAATGAACATGACCATACCCAAGGTCATTGGAAAGCAGGCCGTAAGAGGCAACCTTTCCCAGACCAATAATGCCACCGGTACGATCGAGTCGACAGATAAGCAGGATGTAAAGGGCATAGACGGAAGGGTCGTTGATTCGGTCAACTTTTCCAACTATAACGAGGTTCAGGCCGGTGACGTTATCCTGACTCTTCGTCCTCCGGAGAATACGGATTCGCTCGATGAGCTCAGGACCAGACTCACGGCTCTTCAAAGAGAAGTGGAATATGCCGACAGGACTCCTGCCACTACGACCGACTATACAGCCCTCAGAGAGGCAGTCAATACCGCTCAGGAGAATCTCGAACTCGCCAGAGCTACACTTTCTCAGGCTCAGAACAGGGATGCGACGATCGCAGCAGCGCAGGCGATCATCAACGAGAATTCCCCCCTTGTCCCGGGACTTGAGGCTTCGGTCTCAGCTGCTGCCGAGACAGTCGAGAGCATCCAGGGTCAGATCAGCCAGCTTCAGAGTGAGATCGATTCCAGAGAGGAGCAGATCGCCACGCTTATCAACCTCGGTGTACCTACTCCCACTCCTACTCCTGTTCCCGGGATGCTCGCAGCAAGACCCGTCAGGGACATCATCTTAAATGAGGAAACAACTCCGGATACGACTGATACAACGGATACAAATCCTTCCGAAAGCACTCCTTCCGAGACGACTCCTTCGACCGGCGCATCTTCCGATCCGAGCGAGACGGCTCCCACTGAGACCACACCTGCTCCGACATCGGCTGCCAATTCTTCTACCGAGAGGATCGGCGTCCTGAGAGCCGAGATCGAAGAGAGAGAACAGCAAATCAGCGAGCTTACGAGCCAGCTTTCCGATGCGACAGCTAGAAGAGATGAGGCATCCGCCAATCTGGCAGCCGTTAACGGTGCGATCGAGGAGGCTACTGCAGCTATCACCGCAGCGGGAGAACTTCCTTCAGTCTCGTCTGCACAGTCTTCGGTAAACCTTGCCGAGTCTTCTGTCAATACTGCCAGAACGACTCTGAATAATACGCAGATCACTGACGAGATCACAAGAGAGCAGGCGGCAGATACCAGAAATGATAAGCTCGAGCAGATCGCTCAGCTCGAGAGACAGATCGCCGAGATGGAGGCGAGACTCGAGGTCGTTGAGATCACTGCTCCTGTCAGCGGTTACCTCTTTAATGTGAGCGTAAGCGCAGGCGACACACTGTCCAAGGATACCGTGGCATTTACGGTCGTTCCTTACGATTCCCAGTATACGGTAACATTCAAGTTCTCATCCGAAGTCGCTCAGACTCTCAGTGCCGGAATGCCCCTTACCTGTGATGCTTACTGGATCAATTCCGTCATCATCACGACCATCAATCCGGATCCCGATGACCCCAGAGGATCCAGGCTTGTCAAGTGCGCCCTGTCGGGAGATTACATGTTCCCGGGCGAATCTATCACTGTAGTAGCGGACAGATCGAACAAGGACTATGAACATGTCATACCCAGCAGCGCGATCAACGAGGACAACACCGGACATTTCGTATATGTTATCGAGGAATCCTCGAGCCCTCTCGGAGATAAGTATGTCGTCAAGAGAGTCGATGTCACTGTAGAAGCTACTGACGGCGCGCTGACGGCTATCTCGGGTGAGGGTATCGACCGCGGCATGATAGTAACGAGAAGCGAAGAGCCACTTCATGACGGAGACAGAGTAAGGCTCGAAGACTACAGCTGAGAATAAGGATCACGATAAATGGCATTTACCGACAGTATAAAAAATTACTTTAAAGAGACCGGGTCGATCAGCAGGAGAAGGTTCAAAAAGTTTGTCCTTGCTGCTCCGTTCTGGATACTGATCATATCGATCGGGCTGATCGCGGCGGGTCTCATCAGATACAATACGATCAGGAACTATACTTATGACCGTAAGACTGCGGGCATTTGGGCGCAGGACGGTACCCTTGATTTCAGGCATGTGTCCGTATTCTCGAGGGGAGCAAGAGAGAGCGGAAGCTTTTCACCGTCGATCTATGTCGATACGAACATCTCGCTCGGAAGAACGGATATCCTCGACATAAGGAAATCCCTTCAGGATATTGCCGATTCCGCTCTGCCCGGCAACAAGAAGACCGGTCTTAACGAGGACGGAACGCCCAGGGGATGGGAAGACTGCTTCTCGACATTTATGGACATGACGTTCACCTATTCTTCGGATGAGGTGATGCAGCCTGTGACCGTCGATACGGAGGTCGTCGCTGTGGAAGGCAACTACAGGGCATTCCATCCGTTCACCTATATGTCCGGCGGATTCCTGCCCGAGACCTGTGTCGATACGGACCAGATAGTAATCAATGATGTCCTCGCATGGAAGCTCTTCAGTTCATATGATGTTACGGGCAAGGTCCTGGAAGCATACGGAAGAAGGTTCACGATCATTGGAGTCGTGGCCGAGAGGACTGACAGCCTGAACAGATCCGTCGGCTCCATGAAGCCGAGAGCTTACATCTATTTCAGGACGCTTGAGAGCATCATGCTGTCTCCCGACAAGCCCGAGATGCTCAACATAACGACATATGAAGCCATGCTTCCCGAGCTCGTCAAAGGTGTAGCCAGGGCTGATATCATAAACGCCCTGCCCAACTATAACGCGGCAGACCCCAAGCTCTATGTCGTAAGCAACACCGACAGATATTCCGTATTATCGGTATGGGATTTTATGATGCCCCTCGGAGAGACCCAGACGATGCTCGACGGGTATGAATTCCCGTACTGGGAACGCGCGGCACAGCTCGTGACCATGCATCTTTATGTCGATATCATCCTGGTATCCCTGGGAGGAGCGCTCCTTTTGATAGGTGTGGTGACCTCGGTGCTCCGCTGGAAGAAGATCGAGATCGAACCCGTGAAGGAAGAGGTAGAAGAAGCTTCGGATACAGTATCGTCTTAAGCAGTTGATCAGTTCATAAGGTCCCGGCCGGGTGAGCCCCGACGGGACTTTTTCTTTTTCACTTAAAGTTTTTTCATTAGTTTTTGGAAAATAAAAGTATAATTAAAGGGAAATCATTATATACGGGAGATGACCGATATGAAAAAATCTCTGAAAATGAAAGCATTTGCCGTTATGTCGGCTTTTACGGCCGTTTCCGTTTTTGCGGGAGCATGTACAGTTGATATAGATAAAGTTACTTCAGGTTTTGATACACTGAACTCGGACCTGAACGAGGCGGTGGGAAATACCGAAGTTACAACGGAGGTTACGGAGAGCGAAACTACAGCGTCCGAATCATCCGTCACGGAGACGGAAGCGGTCGAGACCGAACCCGAAGCTACAGCGACTCCGACTCCCACTCCTTCGCCTACGGCAACCCCTACCCCCACGGCGACTCCCACTCCGACACCTCTTCCGGAGAGGGTGGATTTCTCAGAGCTTACACAGGATGATCTCTATAACGGATTTACCGTGGATCTGGAAGAATTCTCCGAATCCTATGTGGAGGATGACGAGATAACGATAGCCACATTTACCGGCAGCCGTATGCTCGTAGAAACGGATAACGAGAGCATCAGCAATATCCAAACGGCAGTCAATCTCATCCTCGACGGTTTCTACAGCGAAGCCGAAGGATACTATAACAGATATATAAACGAAGGTCTGGCCGCATATGAGCTTTCCGAGGAGGCTGACATCCCGGTACAGACCGATGTTAATATAGAGTATGATTATTCCGGCAACGGAAGAGTCCTCAGCATCACGATGAACTATACCGTGATGAACGGCGAGGATATGCTCGCCGGATCTTCGGATTATGTCTGCTTCGACATGTACACCGGACAGTATGTCACCCTGTCAGCCATAACGAACGATCTCCCGGGATTTATGGGATTCCTGTCCGAGCAGCTCGCGGCATCCACTGAGGATGAGCACGACCGTGCAACGGACTATTCGGATCTGTATATCATGGCAGCTGACGGCGGCGTGACGGTCTTCGGCACAAGGGACGGCGAAGTCGTATCGGCATTCGTTGCTTCTTCCGATCTTTCTCCTCTCATGAACCGTTACGGTCAGATACTCTTCCCCGAGGCAGCTTTTGATGTGACCGAAGAGGAGACGGACGAGACCGTGGCCGAAGAAACGGATGAGACCGAGGAGACAGAAGAGACCGAAGAGACTTCGGAAACGGCAGATACTGCGGATGAAACGGAAGAGTCCGAAGAGACTGACGCCGAAGAGACAGAAGAGAGCGAGACAACGGAGACTTCAGAGACTAGCGGAAGGCATCCGAGACACTGAACTGATATAAGGGAAAAAGATAACAGGAGGCATAAGATATGAAGCCACAGAAGATCGTCGCCATGATCATACTTACGGCGATGGCCATGGGAGTCGCGGCAGGGTGTGACAGCTCCGTTACTCCCACAGAGACGGCAGATACCACCGAGACGAGCGCTACCGAACCGAGCGAGCAGTCGCAGCAGTCGGAGACCACTCCTTCATCAGCCGAGTCGAGCGAGACCGAACCCGGTGCCACGGAGACCGTACCGGACGGATTCCGCGAGGTCGATATAGCATATAATCTCACCGATGAAGACGAGGAAGTTGTCGTATTCTGTTTTGACGATACTTTCGGAGATCTGCTGTCGACATATTCCGATGTTGCCAATATAAGGACCGTGGTCCCGGAATCGGGCACGTACAGGGATACGCTCGACCGCGTACTGGCATCGGGAGATGAGGCGCCCGATCTGTTCCTGCTGGATGCATCGTATGCGAATGATTATTTTGTCGATGATTCGAGGACTTTGCCTGTTAACAGCCTGGGCATCTCCTACAGTGAACTCACAGGAATGTTCAACTATACGCTCCAGCTGGCCGAGAGCGACGATAATGTCATAAAGGGACTGACGTGGCAGGCTACTCCCTGCGCAGTCTTCTATAACAGGGGGATCGCAGAGGAGCTCCTCGGAGTGAGCGACCCGTCCGACATCGCGCCGATGTTCTCCGACTGGGATACTTTCCTCAGCACGGCCGGGACGATAAACGAGGCCTCCAACGGAGAGAAGAAGATAATATCGGGACTTGACGATATCTGGAGGAACTATACCGCATCCAGGACCGGCGGCTGGATCACCGGAGGACGTCTCTATATGGATCCTGTCATGACCGGGTATTTTGATCTGGCTAAGACACTTACTAATGAGGGTCTGACTTTCGGGACGACACAGTGGGATGATAACTGGCTCAACGGTTACAATAACGGAACGGTATTCTCGTACTTCATTCCTCTGTGGATAGCAGATCTTTATCTCAATACTCCCGCTCCCACAGACGGGGATCCTTATGCGGGCAACTGGGGCGTCGTCAGGGCTCCTTCGGACTGTTACTGGGGAGGCACATGGATAGCCGCGTCCACATACTGTAACAGCAGAGCGTCCGCCGCTTCCATAATGAGAGATATCACCATGGATCAGACCAATCTCGAGGATATGGCCAGAAACGGCATCTTTGTCAACAACAGATTCGTTATGGGCACCATTTCCGAAGACGCGAGCGAAGCAAGAGACTGGCTCGGAGGTCAGAACCCCGCCGTCCTCCTTCTCGAAGTGGCTAACTCTATAGATACCTCTCTGGTATGCGACAGCGAGCGGCAGATCAACGAGGAATACATGAACATAGTAAGCTCATATGTGGCCGGAGATATCGAGTCCACCGAGGAAGCAAGAGAGATATTCGAGTCTAACATCGCGGAACTCGGGATAATCTGAGGGAGCGATATAAAGCGCCGGCAGATCAGAAATGGTCTGCCGGTTTTTTGTTGTTGAAGCTTTCTGTGAAGAGCCGGAAAATACCGCAAAACGGTAGCAATATTCTAAAAAAGCAGTCATTTTGCGGTGCTTTTTCGGAATGCATGATCGAGAGGTTATCTCGAGGATATGTACCATATACTGGTACCACATAATCTCAATTCAGAGCAAAAATATGGTACATCTGCCCGGATGTACCATATACCCGTACCATAAAATCGCGATTCAGAGCTAAAATGTGGTACATGTCCGCGAAAAAAGATAAGACCCGTTTTGCGTTGCATTATGTGTTGCAACCGACCGGACGCTCCTCTTTGTTCATACTTTGTTTATTTCTATTCGCTCCGTTATAGTGTAAAATAAAGACGATTTTTTCAAATAAAAACATTACGGAGGCTGTCTATCATGAAATTCGGACATTTTGACGACGCACGTAAAGAATACGTCATCACCTCACCGAGAACTCCATATCCGTGGATAAACTATCTCGGCAACCAGGGATTCTTCTCCCTTATTTCCAATACTGCCGGAGGATATTGCTTCTACAAAGATGCCAGACTCAGAAGGATCACGCGTTACCGCTATAATAACGTACCGCTGGATATGGGCGGCCGCTATTTCTATATCAACGACAACGGCACGATCTGGAATCCCGGCTGGTCACCCGTAAAGACTGAGCTTGACGGTTATGAGTGCCGTCACGGTATGGGTTATACCGTAATAACAGGCAAAAAGAACGGCCTTAAGGCTGAAGTTACATTCTTCGTTCCCCAGAACTACGACGGAGAGGTCCAGCAGGTCGTACTTACGAACGAGAGCTCCGAAGCTAAGGAATTCTCCATCTTCTCGCTTGCTGAGTGGTGTCTCTGGGATGCTCAGGATGACTGCACTAACTTCCAGAGAAACTTCTCCACTGGCCGTGTCGAGATCGAGGGATCCACGATCTATCACGTAACGGAGTACAGAGACAGACGTAATCACTATGCTTTCTATACCGTAAACGACGATATCGACGGTTACGATACAGACCGTGATTCCTTCCTCGGAAGCATCTATAACGGCTGGGAGAACCCTGAGACAGTCAAGGCAGGCAAGGCTTCCAACTCCTTCGCTGACGGCTGGTCCCCCATCGCTTCCCACTATAAGAAGGTCACCCTTGCTCCCGGGCAGAGTAAGACCCTCATCTACATCCTCGGTTATGCCGAGAACCCCCAGGACAAGAAGTTCGCTTCCGCCAAGCCCGCTAACCTCCTTACGAGAGAGGCCTGGGTCCTTAATAAGGAAAAGGCATATGCCATGATCGACAAGTACAATACTCCAGAGAAGGTCGCTGCCGGCCTTGAGGAGCTCCGTACAACATGGAATAACCTCCTTTCCATCTTCAAGGTTGATACGCCTGACGATAAGGTCAACCGTATGGTTAACATCTGGAACCAGTATCAGTGCATGGTTACCTTCAAC
>JAFZWN010000054.1 GCA_017617295.1 Clostridiales bacterium
AACGGCTGCGGCAAGACGACTCTCGTAAAGGCAATGGTCGAGAAGTTCGGGGGAAGCGGTGAGATCTCCTATGTCGCACAGGATGTTTACGGTACGGTCGCGCTCTCGGTATGGGATGTTGTTTCTCTCGGAAGGTACGACAAGTCCAAGTTCTGGAGCGGTCTTGATAAAGAGGATATAAAGAAAGTCTCAGATGCCGTCGAACTGATGGAATTGTCCGCTCAGAAGGATCAGATATTCGATACTTTAAGCGGCGGCGAGAAGCAGCGGTGCATGGTAGCCAGAGCCATAGCCCAGGATACGAAGTGGATAATCCTCGATGAGCCCGCATCCAATCTCGACGTCCGCCATACACAGCACATAATGAAGACATTCAGACGGCTGCGGGATCAGGAAGGCAAGTCATTTATCATAGTGATACATGACGTCAATACCGCCGTACGGTACGCGGATCATTTTGTCCTGATGAAAGATGGAAAGATAACGGATACTACGGATTCTCTGGATCCGGAACTTCTCGGCAGGCTCTACGATTCTGAGTTCTCGATGGTCAGGGACGGCTCAGGCCTTCCTGTGTTTTTTCCAAAGTAATACAGAGAAGGCTGCGATCACGGCAAGGCTTACAAGGGTAACGAAGATACCGCCTTCGGGACCGAAGTCTCCTCCGGTTATAAATGCGGACGCGCTGTGTCTGTATACGGAATGGATGACCGACGCTCCCGACGCATTACCTGATACTTCCAGTCCGTAGAGATTTCCCTGAGAGAAATTCCATACCGTATGTGCCGCGCAGACCGTCCAGATATTCTCCTTATAGAGCGCAATTAGAGCAAAAGCAAAAGATATCAGCATCAGATTGATAAGAGCCAGTACCGTGAAGCCCCTGTTACCTGCATGGAATAATGCGAAAAGAAGGGACGAGAAGAATACGGCAAACGGGGTCTTGTATCTGGCGGCCTGACGGGGGATCATGAATCCCCGGAACATTATCTCCTCAGAGGCACCCTGAGGGATCCACATCAGGATATAGGCGACAAACAGAGGTATCATATCGGAAGATATGCCGATACGGAGTACACTGACGTTTCCTGTACATAGAAGGAGCAGATATACGGAGGATATCATCATAAATCCGATAAGAAGACCGGATAAGTAGCTTTTCAGAGCATTGCCTCCTGTAAGTCCGATCGTCGAGATACTGTTTTTCTCACGGAACCTGATCCTGATAATATATGTAGAGATTATGAGGATATAGCCAAGTATCATGCAGATGATATAGACAGGCTGTCTCATCAGGAGTCCGAAGAATTCGAAAGCCTTCTGAGTTACGCCCCATACCGTGGATACGTCGCGCAGACCCGTGACGGCATCCGAGAATCCTTTCGTCCTGCTCAGGATGATCAGTGCGGGGATCATTGCCAGTCCCTGGAAAAGCGACAGGACCGCGAGAGGGAAGAAAACCTGATCCGCTATGAAGGCGGAATGATCAGTCCTCTTTTTGGGGGTATAACCGAAGATACGGGCCTTGGGGACAGCAAGGTAGTCTTTTGCCTGACGCTCGATGAGCTTTCTGGCCTTACGGGCTTCCTTGTCACTATATGATTCGACAGTCGCGGTAAATCTCTCGTTTCCGAGAAGCTTTACCGAAGTGAATATACAGATCCCCGACATAAAAAGGGTGGACAGGATACAGATGACCATGCTGATAAGAGGGACCCCGTCTCCCATCAGTGCATTTCCCAGACCGTAAAAATGACCGTATACGGGGAGCGCGTAATAGATATCCGGAGCGGAGCCGACATTCTGTATGCACATGACGCAGACGGAAAGAAGGATAAAGAATATCGGGAGGAAAGCGGTCTGTGCCGCCACTACCGTGTCATTCATTATGGATATCATCAAAGTTACGGATGAGATAAAGAGCGTAAGCGTGATAAGAAAGATGAAGGCTTCAAGAGGTCCCGCCGGGTTCCTGTAAAACGGTATCAGAAAAAGGAACGGATAACAGACCAGAGCCGGCAGGAAAGCCGACAGGCATATCCCGGCCAGATTGCCCGTCACTATCGTTACAGGCTTTATAGGCGTCATAAGTATCCCGGTAAATACCCCGTTCTCTTTCTGCCATGAGATGGAATTGGTGCCTTTGCTCATGCAGATATACAGTGCCCCGATGAAAGTTATCAGTGGGATCATGGTCCTGGCGAAGAAGCCGGCCACGTATTCCGCATCTGATACGGATCCTCTGACATCAAGCGGGACATCATATAAGACGATACTGTCGTTTACGGGAACACATACTCCGGCCCTGTCCTTAAGGAAGTTCTGATAGAACCACAGCGGCTCGTCCAGGACTGTCTCTCTCCACGAAACATATTTGAGCTTGTCCGTCAGGACGAAAGTGTGTATCTCCGGCATAGAATGAAGCTCAACCGCCTGATCAAAATCCTCCGGAAAGACTATCGTCATAAATGCCTTATTTTCTTTCATAAGGCTCGAATAATACGTGAAATCGAATTCCGCATCATGTTCGTAAGTTACGAGGAGGGGAAGGAGATCGGGGCTTTCCTGTTCTATATACTCCCGGGCAGAGTCAGGCATATTGACGACTATTACGTTCATATATCCTTTGTATGCGTTGAGCCGCGCTATATAAGGCGAGAGCATCAGATTGACTGCCACGAACACCAGTACGAGCACAAAAAGAAGGCAGGTGACAAATACCGGCTTTGACGCCTTGGCGCCGCCGCTTCCTTTTTTCCCGAACGTCTGCCGGAATATGGCCAGAAATGCTCTCCTGTTCATGTCACTCCTTATGATGCTCTGTATATATCTTGAAGAATGCTTCTTCGAAGTTGCCCGAACCGGTCAGATCCGTCAGTTCCTCAGAAGATCCCTCCGCGACCAGATGTCCGTCAACGAGGATACCGATCCTGTCGCACAGACTCTCGACCAGCTGGAAGATATGCGTGGACAGAAGTATCGTCCTGCCCTGTTCTTTCAGTTCGAGAAGATAATCTGTCACCTGTTTGGATGTGAGTATATCGAGACCGTTCGTCGGCTCGTCGAAGATTATGAGAGACGGGCGGTGCATAAGGCTTATCGCGATGGAGACCTTCTGTTTCATTCCCGTCGACAGATCGACTATCCTCTTGTCGGCAAACGGAGTGATCCCGAACCTGTTAAAATCCTCCATTTTTGTCTGCGCGATCTTATCCTTTGGAAGAGAATAGAGCTCGGCAAAGAAATCGTAGAGCCTGTTCGGGGTGGAGAGAGGATCCAGCTTGACTTCCGTGGTCAGAAAGCCTATCTGCGAATGGATCTTTAATGTGTCCCGCGGGGCGGAGAGCCCGTCTATCAGGATGCTTCCCGAAGTGGGCTTGAGAAGCGTCGCGATCATGAGCATGAGGGAGGTCTTGCCGGCACCGTTAGGTCCCAGAAGTCCGTAGATCTGTCCCTTATCGACACTGAAGCTTACATCATCAACGACGAGCCTGTCTTCGCTGTATCTTTTGCTTACGTGTATGACTTGAAGCATAAGTATCCTTTCCTTCCGAATTCTTGAGAACATCAAGGATCAGCATCGTACCGATGATGATATCCGCTGCTGCTCCGAGTATGCCCGAGACAGGTCTTATCTCTCCCGCAAAGACATCGCGGAGAGCGCAGATGCTGCCGTGTATCGGAAATATGTATTCTATCGCGAATGCCCCGACGGGTCTTATCATCTGAAGAAAGAACTCCGCCAGGAGCAGGATGAGCGGGAACTGAAGATTGACAAGTATATCCTGCATCTTCTCAAGCGAGAACACTATCTTTATGCACAGGGCGGTCATAAAGAAGGCTGTCGGGGGAATGATCAGTAAAAACATCAGTATCTCCGAAGGAGTCAGGAGCATCCCGAAAGGCAGGAGCGACATCGCATCGTTACTCCTGTTGAGCCAGCTCGAAAAGAACAGTATACAGAATGTCGTCAGTGCGGATATGATCGAGATGACATTGATCGCCAATGCCTTGCCAAGGAAGATGGTCCGAGGCTCCAGAGGCGTCAGAAGGAGCTTGTTAAAGAAGCCGCGGTCGCGCTCTGCAGCGAACATATCGCACGAAAGAGAATAGACGCAATAGTACAGAAGGAGCACCACGATACCCGGGATGACTCTGGAGGCGGCTTCGTTGGCAGCGCTCCTGTTCTTTACGATATCCGTTACCGGATTGAAATCATCCGTCAGGAAGATATCTCCCCAGCTCTCCCCGTATTCCTGCTGTATCGAATTCTGAAGGGAATCAGTGTAATTATCGGTCACATCCGTCTCGAACTGCAGGGCTCTGGCGGCCATCGCGACGTTGCCGTTATCGTAGAGGACATTGATCTCCGCTTCGGGCTCGGCGCCTTCTATCCCGTTTGAGACCTGATGGAAAAAGTATCTCACAGCTTTATCAAAATCATCGGGGGAGAAGATAACTATCAGTCTTCCTTTTAGAAGTTCCGCGTCGAGTTCCTCCCTGTCGTAGTCATCCATAGATGCGAACTCATAAGTGTATGATACTGACTTGCCTTCACCTTCGGTATATTCCACGAAAGATTCCGGGGCATCGAGAACGAGGATCGATCTTCTTACGAACGATCCGGTAGTCAGATAATTGATCAGGACCGGGAACAGATTAAGCGCGCACATCATAAGAACTGCAGGCAGGAGGAAAACAGTAACTGCCTTTCTCCAGTTGGTAAAGAGCTTACTGAGCTCCCATCTCATTATCATCCCTATTTTTCTCATGGTGAATATTATAATATAAGTGTTCACTCTTGACAAAGTTAAATGTCTTTAGCATAATATTACGGCAAACGGTGCCATAGCCAAGCGGTAAGGCCAAGGTCTGCAAAACCTTTATTCCCCGGTTCAAATCCGGGTGGCACCTCCAGGATATCAAAGAGGCTTCCTCATTTGCGGGAAGCCTCTTTTTTGTGTCTTTCCGTGCAAGAGCGGTCTTTTTGTTGTAAAATATGGTTTCAAGAGAATATCAGGAGAATAAGATATGGTAGATGATAAGATCAAAAAGGTCCTTGCAAGATACGATGAGATCATAAAGCTCATCCTCGAGCAGAAGGTGGATGAATATTCCGACAAGCTCGATGAGATCCCTCCGGATGAAGATGAGATAACATACGAGACCTATATCCAGAAGGTCGCCATGGCCGAGGCCGAAGAGCAGACCAGGAATATGGAGAACGAGCCCGACGAGCTTTTGGGCGGCGAATCCATGAATGAATTCTTTTCCTATATGAGCGTGGACGAACTGACCGAAGTGCTGGAATATGCCGCAGTGAATCTCGACCGCGGAGTCCCTTCTTCCGTAGTGACTGCTCTGGCAGGCAAGCGTGATGAGGACCTCGAGAGAGTGGCAGAATACTGCGCGACGACGATAAAGGAGTCCGCCTGGACCCAGGATGAGCTTTCAGATGAGAATACCCTCTTCGAGATGGAGTTTCAGAAGGTCCGCGCCTGCTTCGAGGTGCTCGCACAGATGGGAGACGGAAGTTCTGTACCTTATGTCATAGAGCGGTTCATGAGCTATGATCAGACTCAGGAGTTCGTTGCCGATTCGATCGCCACATATCTTGAGAGATTCCCCGGGATCACCGTTCCCCTTATCATCGATACTTTGAAGGAACACGAGGAGGACGGTCTGACGGGTCCCTGCGAAGATCTGGTTATAATCCTTACCGCCATAGGAAAGGATAATGCGTCCGAGGAGATCTATTCTGCTCTCCGTACTGCTTTCCGGTGGATGAAGAACAAGATCTATGCTGTCATCTGCCTTGCCGATTACGGCGATGCCAGAGCCGTTCCGATGCTCAAATCCTATATCAACCGTCATCAGGATACGATAGAGAGGGATCTTTTCTATGAGATGATGTCGGCTATCCAGAATCTCGGAGGCGACATCGAGGACATCTCGGATCCTTTCGGGGATTTCCAGAAGAAGAAAAAAGACTGATCTGCCGTTAGCGGCTGTAAGCCCTAAGGAGGAAGATATATGGACAGCAGGGAACCTGCAGCCATAAGACTGATCGAGAGGCTCGAGGACGAAGCCTATTCCGACAGCATAATGCTCGGACATCAGAATGCCGGTCACATCGGTGTCTCTATAAACGCATTTGACGGAACCGAATCCGATATTAAGAATCTTACGGGAAAGCATCCGGCCGTAGTCGGCATCGATACCCTTTCCCTGTTCGGGTACGAGGGACAGTTCGAAGATACCGTAAAAGTGGTAAAGCAGCTTCATAAGGAAGGCGTCATCATAACGCTTTCTTCCCATATGCCGAATTTCTCTCTCGGAGGAAAGGATTTCTACGATTATTCCGCCAATATACTTGACGGCGATTGCGCGGCGAGGATCCTTCCCGGAGGAGACCTTAATACCAAGTACAGAAGATTCCTGGATGTCATAGCTGATTTTGCCAGGAAGTGCATCGATGTCGCGGGAGACCGTATCCCCATGATCTTCAGACCTTTCCATGAATGTAACGGCAGCTGGTTCTGGTGGGGGACATCTTCAGTGTCAGATGCAGACTACGTGAAGCTCTTCAGATATACGATAGATTATCTGGAGGATGAATGCGGTATCAGGAGCTTCGTCTATGCATACTCGCCGAACGGCTTCTTTACCGATCAGAAGGATATCATGAAAAGATATCCCGGAGACGAATATGTCGATATCGTAGGTATCGATCTTTACCATGACCGCCCCGAAGAAGGTGACGGTTTCTTTGAGAAAGCGGCTTCTTCTCTTGAAGTTCTCGAGTCTTTCTGCGAGGACCGCGGTAAGATACCTGCATGGAGCGAGATAGGACTCCGCACTCTGGATTCGGGAGATCTCGGTTATTTTGAGGGGCTGGCGCCCGATGGCAACCGCATCACTGACTGGTTTACCAGGATCCTTCAGATGCTTCAGGGCTCCGAGGCGGGGATCCGGATCGCATATCTCCTGTTCTGGGCCAATTTCTCTGATACACAGTTCTGGATACCCTATGCCAGAGGGGACTTCCGTCACGAGATGTGCGACGATTTTGTCAAGTTCTGTAATAGCGGCAGCATAAAGCTTGCCGGAGAATAAAAAAGGAACCCGTATCAGGGTTCCCGTAAGTTCTGGAGCAGGCTACGGGGCTCGAACCCGCGGCATTCAGCTTGGGAAGCTGACACTCTACCAACTGAGTTAAGCCTGCGTACAAGATAATATAAAACAAGTGAGGGGATTATGTCAAATAAAGAAGAGAGCCGGATGGACTGGGAAAGCCTTCTGTGCGACAGGCGTCTGCGCGAGAGCAGAAAACGGGAGTATAAGGGTGAAGACACATTCTACGAGAGCCCTTTTGCCAATGACAAGAGAAGGATAGTCACAAGCGCATCCTTCAGGAGACTGCAGGACAAGACGCAGGTCTTTCCCATGAACCGCGGCGACTTTGTCAGGACGAGGCTTACCCACAGTATCGAAGTCGCGACCCTGGGATCCACTCTCGGAAGTATCGTCGGACAGAAGCTTACGGATCTGACTTCAAGACAGAAGGAAGCTCTGCCGCTCATTCTCGAGTGCGCAGGCTATATCCACGATATAGGGAATCCTCCTTTCGGGCATTTCGGAGAGAAGTGCATAAGAAGATGGTTCGGAAGGAATCTCGATAAGCTCGTGCTCGGAGATAAGTCCGTAAAGGATATCCTCGATCCCGTCATGACGGCAGACTTCTCCTGTTTTGAAGGCAATGCCCAGGGGCTTCGCGTCGTCGGGAGACTACATTCGCTGATCGACGATCACGGCATGAACCTGACCTGTCCTCTTCTTGCTACCATGATCAAGTATCCTGTATCGTCCCTGGAGAAAGACCCCGGAAGCGATGATATCAGGAAGCATAAGATGGGATACTATCATTCCGAGAAGAAGATGTTTGACGACCTTTCGCAGATCCTCGGGACGAACGGAAGAAGGCATCCTCTGACTTTCCTTCTGGAAGTCGCGGATGATATCGCTTATGTTACCGCGGACATCGAAGATGCCGTAAAGACCGGGCTTATCCTTTATCATGATCTCACGGACATCCCTGATGATATCTGCAGGGAAAGACTTAACTCAGAGCTTGAAAAGGCGGCAGCCAATGAGATGCCCGACAAGGAGATCAATGCGGTCCAGAATTTCCTCGGGTGGCTTAGGATCGCGATGCTTCATGAAGCCGGAAGGACTTTCTGCACTAATATCGATCGTATCCTACTGGGCACATATAATGACGAGATAATGAACGAGAGAGATTACGGATATTATGAGGTCCTTAAGTTCCTCAAGGACCTCGAGACGGAAAAGGTGTTCAAGAGCCCCGAGATAGTTTCCGAGGAAGCCGAAGGCGGCAAGTATATAGATGAGCTTCTAGATCACTATATCCCCGCTGCGGTGAGATTCGATACCGAAGATGAGACGGAAGAGGACAGAGCCGTAATGGCGACCGTTTCCGAGAGCTATATGAAAAAATACAGGAACCAGGCGGAAGGCGCAGATGGGAAGACGGCGCTTTATTACAGACTTCAGCTCGTTACGGATTATATCTGCGGCATGACCGATCACTATGCCGCGGGAGGCTGGAAAGAAACTATTGACAAAAAAGGCAAGTGACCATATAATACTTTTCGTCGCTTGAGTTGCGGGATTAACTCAGTGGTAGAGTGTCACCTTGCCAAGGTGAAAGTCGCGAGTTCGAATCTCGTATCCCGCTCCACTTTATGAACTGTCCTTCGGGGCAGTTTTTTGTTGTCCTTATATTGCTGCGGTCTGTTATAATCTCAATATGAGATACGATAGAAACGACAAAAGTCTACTGTTCAGTGTGAAGAGCACTCTTTCGGACGAAGAGAGAGAGGCTTTTGTAAAAGAGAGCAGAGAACTGCTCTATAAGGATCTTAAAGAACTGGTATCAGCACCGGGATCTCCCGAAGACGGTAGTGAAGATAAGGCGGAAAAGGAAGAAACGGAAGAGCAGGCTGCTCCCCGCAGAAAGGGCATAGGGGCCAAGGTCGCGACTGCTGTAGCGGTACTCACGGTACTCGCTGTCATTACGACGATAATACTGGCTATCGTAAGGCGTGATCTGGTCCTGTTCGGTTATGCCATGTCGAGCGTGGTTGCCGTGATGGGTCTCGTAACCGCCATCGCCGAAGAGGATGACGACATCAGCGGTTCGGGATTGAGGTTCAGCGGGAAGATCACCGGAACGTGCTTTTTCCTTCTGGGCGTCTCCGTTCTGATCCTTATCATTATGAGGAAAAACTTTCAGGAGACGGTATTCTTCTCCATCCTCGCCATAATAGGATTCGCTCTTATCGGTGTCTGGACTCTGATCGCAGGTTTAACGAATATCTTCGCGTATAAGTTCATATACAGGGAAAAGATCAAGGCGACATGCACGGGCTATATCCATAAAGTGGATTTCAAAAGGGGAAGGCGTATGCTGATCTCGCCGCTGTTCTCATTTACAAGGGACGGTAAGGAGTATGAATGCCTTTATGATTTTCCTGTTGAGGATATAAACGGGGAGATCGCTCCCGGTGATAAGGTGTTGATCGGCACGGTGCCGGGACATCCCGAATCTGTATGGAATAAAGAGAGAGGAAAAGGCGTCTGGCTTCTTCTCTTCTCGCTGCCGTTCCTGGGGGTTGCCATCCTCATGACGGTGATGACGGTAACAGGCGCCATAGGATAAAAGGAGGATATGAAACATGGCAGAGATCGTATTGAATGACGAGAATTTCGAGTCCGAGGTCATCAATTCGGAGATACCCGTACTGGTGGATTTCTGGGCTTCGTGGTGCGGACCGTGCAGGATGCTCGGTCCTGTCGTAAGTCAGCTCGCCGAGGAGTATGACGGCAGGATCAAGGTCGGAAAACTGGATGTTGACGCATTCGAGTCACTTGCAATGGAATACGGGATCTCGAGTATCCCGGCCGTTAAGCTCTTCAAGGGCGGCAGGGTCGTGGCAGAATCGATCGGAGCATTGCCTTATCCCGCACTCAAAAAGTTCGTCGATTCGAACCTTTAATACTTGAAATCGGGGATCATGGAATCTCCCGAAGCATCGTCCTCCTGGACGAAAGCATTTATCTGGCCTTTTTGTGCCAGATAATCCACTGCCGCTTCATAGTGTCCCTCCCGAACCTTTTTAAGAAGGTACGGCGGGACATCTTTGATTTTATGAAGATGAGGCATCGGGGTGTACTGGTTCATGAGACTGATATAGATATCGTTTCCGTAGCGGGATGTCAGATGATCCAGTATCTTTTTTGTGTCGAAGAGCTTGGAAGGGATCATCAGATGCCTGACTATCATGCCTTTTTTCAGAAGCCCCGTATCGGGATCGATCTGAGCCTTTCCCGTCTGACGGAACATCTCTTCTATGGCTTTGACCGCTGTCTCCCTGTAGTCGGGCGCTTTGGCGCAGGCCGCCGCGAGGCGACTGTCCCAGAACTTGAAGTCGGGGAGATATATGTCGATAAGACCTTCGAACATCTTTAACGTTTCGACCGATTCGTAGCCGCCGCTGTTAAGCACAAACGGGAGATCGAACCCCTGATCTTTGGCGAGCCTTACCGCTCTTTCTATATGAGGGGCATAATGCAGAGGCGTCACGAGATTTATGTTATGGACTCCGAGATCCCGAAGTTCAAAAAAGATCTCGACGAGCTTATGCTCTCCGCAGATCATTCCTTTTCCTGTAAGCCCGCGGGATATATGCCCGTTCTGGCAGAATATACAGTGCATGGGACATCCCTCGAAGAACATGGCCCCGCTTCCTTTGCTTCCGCTTATCGGAGGCTCTTCTCCGAAATGGGGCATATAAAGATTAAGGACAGGTACGTTGCCCGCCCCGCAGAAGCCCCTCGTCACGCTCCTTCTTACCCCGCATCGTCTGGGGCAGAGAGAACATTTGTCGTATCCTTCGATATTCTCGGTCATAAATCCGATTATAATAAAAAAAGCAGGGAAAGAATATCGGATATTTGAGTTATAATTATTCGGTAAGGAAATATCGGACAGGCATATATCGATGAGAGGAAGAAGTACCAGGCGTAAGAAGAAACCGGATAAAAAGACGGTCAGGAAGATACTGATCGCCGCCGGATTATTTATCCTCATAGCCGCCGATGCCTATTATGCCAACAGGCTCTTTTACCGCAAGTACTGCGAGAGGATGGAGAGCTATATCATCCGCGAGGTATCGATCGAGACCGGAGATCCGGTGGAGCTGAGGCTCTTTTTCAGGGAGCCCGTTGAAGATTCCTCTTTTGTCACGGATGTATCCGGTATAGATACGTCTTTTCCCGCAACTTACATGCTCAAGGTAAGGGCAGGCAGGGTAGTTGACGAAGTCATCCTCAATGTAGCCGATACGACGCCGCCGACGGCAACGGCAGTTCCCCAGACTATATATACGGGGTGGCTTCCCGAAGCATCGGAGTGTGTCTCGGTCGCGGATGACGGCGGACCTGTCGAGATAGGATATCTCGAAGACGAACCCGATGTATCCGAAGGCGGAGAATACCTTATACCGGTCGAAGTGACTGACAGGTACGGCAACAGCACTGCGGTCCATGTGCCTTTTACCGTGATAGACGATCATATCGCTCCCGTCATAAGCGGAGCACAGGATCTGGAATTCTTTATCGGGGATAATATCCTCTACAGGGAAGGCGTGACCGTTACGGATAATTACGATCCGTCTCCCGAACTTACCATCGATACGTCTGACGTGAACACTTCCGAGGAAGGGCTTTATACCGTCAGATATATAGCGACGGACGAATACGGCAACTCCTCGGAGCAGGATATCACGCTTAATCTCCGGATAATGCCCGAAGGCTATGTCGATCCCGAGATAGTCTATGCCGAAGCACGTGAGATCCTTGATTCCATCACGGAACCTGGAATGAGCGATGTCGAGATCGCTTTCCGTATATTCAGATGGACGAGCAATAACCTTCATTATATAGGAACAGGCATCAAGACGGACTGGACGGCGGGTGCCCACGAGGGCTTCACCACTCTTCGCGGAGACTGTTATACCTATTGGGCATGCGCCAAGGCTCTTTTGGATGTCGCGGGTATCCCGAATATGTGCGTTAACAGATATCCCGCATATAATTCGATGCACTTCTGGAATCTGGTATATCTTAACGGCGAGTGGTATCACTGCGATTCCACGCCTTCGTTCTCCCATGACGGCTACTGGTTCATGAGAACGGATGCCGAACTCGACGGCGGGCACAGATTCGATGCCGAACTTGACGGACTGCCGGAGCGCGCCACCGAGTCGGTACAGAGCAGGCTCGATTTCTATAATCTGACACTGCGGGAGGAGACCACATGAGCTTAGGAGTGATCGGCGGCCTCGGACCTATGGCCACGGCATGTTTTCTGGAACTTCTTACATCCATGACCGAAGCGTCGTGCGATCAGGAGCATATCGAGACGATAATATACAGCAAGCCCTCGATCCCCGACCGTACGGCTTTTATCCTCGGGGAGAGCCCTGACGATCCGGTCCCCGAGATCATAGAGATC
The DNA here is from genome assembly GCA_017617295.1 of Clostridiales bacterium. GTDB lineage: Bacteria > Bacillota > Clostridia > Saccharofermentanales > Saccharofermentanaceae > Saccharofermentans. The sequence goes on from JAFZWN010000054.1 coordinate 12,599, forward strand.
GCGCGTAAGCTTGAAAACGAGAAGGTGTCGGCTATCGCTGTTCCCTGCGTCACCGCGAGCTACTTCCGCGACCGTATATCCTCGGAGATAAAGACTCCTATGTATCACGGCGTTGACCGAACGGTGTCTGTGATGAAAGATCTGGGGATAACTAATGTCGGTATAATGGCGACGTCCGGGACGGTCAGAACGGGGATACTCTCGGATGCCCTGGGCAAAGAAAGGATATCGGCGACCGTTCCCGACGATATCTTCCAGGCCAAGGTCATGAGCCTTATATATGATTATGTCAAAAAGGGGATATCCGCCCCGCTGCCGCTCCTCTATGAAGTGTATGACCATCTGAAGAAAAAGGGTGCCGAGTGCGTGCTCTTCGGCTGTACCGAACTCTCGGTCATCAATATGAGATCTGACCTCGAAGGGGATTTTTTTGATATACTTCAGATGCTGGCGGAGGAATCCGTGACAGCTTCGGGCGGCAGGCTCAAGAGAAAGGATCTTTAACCGATGCAACAGCGTAATGTCCTGGAATACCTTGAAAAGACGGTGACGGAAGTCCCGGATAAGACGGCCTACGAAGACGGGGCAGGCAACAGCCTGACCTTCTCGGAAGTATATGATACCTCCAGAACTATCGGTACGGTCCTGGATAAAAAAGGGTATTATTCCGAACCCGTGGTCATATTTATGAAAAAGACCCCGTTTCAGATAGCGGCATTCTTGGGCGTTATCACAGGCGGCTGCTTTTATGTGGCTATAGACGATGAGATGCCGAAGATGAGGATAGAACTCATCTTCAAGACTCTGAATCCGAGGGTAATGATCTGCGATAAGGATACCTTTTCCAAGGCGCAGGAGATGTCTTTTCCCGGGGAGATCCTTGTTTATGAGGAGTTCGGGAAAGAGACAGATACTGATGCCCTGGCACGTATCAGGGACAAGCAGATAGATACCGATCCGATATATGTGGTTTTCACATCAGGTTCCACAGGAGTCCCGAAGGGTGTGGTAGCATGCCACAGAAGCGTCATCGATTATATCGAGCAGCTTTCGGTCGTGCTTAAGGCAGACCGGGATACCGTGTTCGGCAACCAAAGCCCGTTCTCGTTTGATGCGTGCCTTAAGGAGATATATCCGACTCTGAAGTTCGGTGCTAAGGCCGTGATCGTTCCGCGCGAGCTCTTTATGTTCCCGATGAAGCTCGTCGAATTCCTGAATGATCATGAGATCAATACGATATGCTGGGTGGTCTCGGCTCTTACCATGATCTCGTCGTTCAAGACTTTCGAGAAGGTCAAGCCCCTGTATCTGAGGACGATGGCGTTCGGCTCTGAGGTCTTCCCGATAAAGCAGTTCGATCTGT
>JAFZWN010000055.1 GCA_017617295.1 Clostridiales bacterium
CTAAAGTATGAGTGAAGACAGACCTTTATGGTAAACTTATCAGTATCATAGAAAAGGCGGGAGATTCATGTCAGTTTCAAGATCTGCAAAAAGGCTTTGTTGTCTAATGGCTACTGTGCTCGCATTGAGCGGATGTTCGGGACAGCAGGAACTATCCGAAAGCGCGGCCTCTCTGACGGAGGAGACTTCGGCTGATTCAGAGGGGACCATCTCGTCCGTAACATCGGAGGAAACGGAGGGCGAGACTGAAGCCGAGAGCGAGACGGAAGAGACGGAAGGATCAGAAGAGATCGAAGAAACGGAACCGGGAATGATGCTTGACCCGCACGGATACGATGACCTTCTCGAGGATGAGGCTTATATCGTCATGGCGGATGATAGTACGATAGACATTGATGATTTCGTCAGCTCGGAAGAGTATATCTTCGTAAGGAATGACCGTGTATCGACAAACGGAGTTACCACTTCGATGATCGATACTTCAAGGGAATATCCCGGATATGCGGAAGGCGATTGCCGCATAAACGTTACGCAGGATATCTGTCTTCCGAGCAGGATCGACGACATAGACATAATCTGGGAGAGTTCCGACGAGTCGCTGATCGGGACGAACGGAAGTGTCACGCGCCCTCATGAGCACAGCATGTTTGTCATCCTCACCGGAACTTACGTTATGGACGGCAAGGTCATCAGGGTCCGTTATCCGGTAAGAGTCGCACGCGATATGTATGAAGATGTTACGACCGACATGGTGGTGGATCTTGAGTTTTACGATCAGTACTGGGTCTTTGAGGAGATGGGACTTGACGTTATGGATTTTGATTATCCGGGATGGTTCTATGAATATCAGGAAATGGGACAGCTGGTCTTCTTTGAGGCGGATCCGGACAACCTTACGGTCAGGGACAGATCCGATGAGGCGGTTTGCGATATGACCCTTTTCGGAACGCTGTCCGAGATGGGCATCGAGACTGCGGATGAAGCATATCTGTTTCTGTATACTTTCCGTAACCTTATCGGTTGGACTGACCTTTATGACATGCATCTTTCCGGAATGGATACAGGGACTGCGGGTCAGTTCTATTATGATTTCGTTCCGTACTATAACGGTATTCCCACAAACGGATCTGTCCGGGTCACCATCAGCCGGTTTGATGACGTGAAAACGGTCAGCAGCAGGATATTGACCATTCCTTCCGGCTTTGATACGGAGCCTTCCGTAACGTATGAGGATGCCGTTTCCTTGTACGGTATTGCCGAGCCGGAGCTGATGATCGTTAAATATGAGGGCAGTGTATCTCTTGTATGGACCGGTTATGCGGATGGCAATTTATTATGGATCGATGCTCATACGGGAGAAACTATCCTTAATACTTCTGCAGCTGTCGTGACCATAGACTGATCTATATGCGGCATTAGGAGAAGATCGTTCACAGAGCGCCTTTCAGGGTTGACATGATGAACTGTTTGGGAGTAAAACTTATGGGTAGACCGACAGTAAAGGAGGTGGGATATATGGATGGCGACAGTCATTACCGAAGTATGATCACAGAGGCGATGTACATATATCCTACCGGAGTTCCTGATAAGGCTTAAAGGCCTGGTCATCAGGTGACCTGTTTCCTTGTGTGCATCGCTTCACGCGGTGCTTTTTTATTTCACAAGAAGGAGGCAGGACCCATGGACAATAACATCATCAAAGAGCCTAATTTTGTAGAGGAGCTCCTCTCGATCTTTCGAAGCGGATTGTCAGCCGAGGAATTAAACGAGAAGATCTCCGATTACCACGATAACGATATTGCGGGTGCTCTCGAGCAGATGACGCCCGAGGAGAGATCCGAACTCTATCCCATACTCGGTGCGGAGAAGGTCTCCGAGATCTTCACTTATATCGAGGACGTCGAAAAGTACATCGGCGAGTTGAATCTCGAACGCGCGGCCAAGGTCATCTCGCACATGGACTCGGATGATGCCGTCGATGTACTCGAGGAGATGGACGACTCCACATCCGAGAAGCTCGTCAGCATGCTCGAAGGGGATTCGGGAAGAGATGTCCGCCTGATATTGTCTTATGATGACGATGAGATCGGCAGTAAGATGACTACCAATCTCATTGTTATCAAGAACGATCTCACGGTCAGGGAGGCAATGCGCGAACTGGTGCATCAGGCGGGAGAGAATGACAACATCTATACGATATATGTCGTCGACAAGGATGACCGTTTTTACGGCGCCATCGATCTCAAGGATCTGATAGTCGCCAGGTCAAAGACAGCCCTCGAGGATCTGATCGTAACCTCTTATCCCTATGTCGGGGATCACGAGATCATAAGCGACTGTATCGAGAGGATCAAGGACTATGCCGAGGATTCTATCCCCGTCCTCTCGGAAGAAAAGAAGATCGTTGGGATCATAACGGCGCAGGATATCGTCGAGGTCGTTGATGACGAGCTCGGTGATGACTACGCCAAGCTGGCCGGTCTGACCGCGGAAGAGGATCTCAACGAGAAGACCAACGAGAGCATGAAGAAGAGACTGCCGTGGCTCATCATACTCCTGATACTGGGTATCGTGGTATCGACTGTTGTCGGCGCTTTTGAGAAGGTCGTTGCCGCCATCCCCATAGTCATCTGTTTCCAGTCTCTGATACTCGATATGGCGGGCAATGCCGGAACGCAGTCACTTGCCGTTACCATCCGCGTCCTGATGGACGAGAACCTGACGGCTGTTCAGAAGATCGGACTCGCATTTAAGGAGATGAAGGTCGGACTGTGTAACGGACTGTTCCTTGGCGGCACGGCTCTGGTGACTGTAGGAGCATATCTTATGGCGGTCAAGAAAGATGATCTTGTTCACGCTACTATGATCGCTCTGTGTGTCGGAGGAGCGCTTGTTCTCTCGATGATAATCTCGAGCCTTCTGGGCACTGTCATACCGATGTTCTTCCATAAGATAAAGGTGGACCCTGCTGTTGCTTCCGGTCCTCTGATCACTACGGTAAACGATCTGGTCGCGGTAGTCGCATACTACGGTCTGGTATGGATCTTCCTGATCCCGATGACGGCTTAAGCAGGTGTTTGTAAAGATGATATAAGGATATCCCCCGGCCGTTACCTCGGACGGGGGATCTTAAACAGACCGTGTCTGTTGCAGAAGCAGAGGAAATACCTTGTCCCGCTTCTTGAGAACCGGGCCTGCGCCTCCCCTTCGGGATAGAGCTTCTTGAATTCGACAGTGTCATCCCTTACTGCGGCGAGAAAAGAGATATGATGTGTCTTGCTCATCTCGTGGGGGACGGTCACATAGAACTCGTCCTCGATCAGTTCGACGTTTATACTGTGCATCTCATCAGGCTCCTCGGCTTCGAGAGCAGGCAGGACTATTCCGCAGCAGCTGACGACGGCGTCGCCGATGCTTTGTATCACATTGCCGCACACCGGGCAGACATAGAATCTCGTTTTCAGGATATTAGCTGATCTGTTCTTATTCTCGACGTCAGATCCCGAGAAGAGTTCTATTACCGATACTCCCAGAGCCTCGGAGAGCGGTTCGATCAAAGAGATATCGGGGTATCCCTTTCCAGTCTCCCATTTTGATATTGCCTTGTCGCTGACATTCATCTTTTCGGCGAGTCCGCTCTGGGTGAGATTTCTTTTTTCGCGGAGTCTCTTTATCATCGTTCCCGTAACGTATCGATCCATTTCTTTCACCTCCTTTATGTTCATGCCGTAATGATATGACAGGATGAAGCGGGGATTCAACCTACGCATCGTAGAGAGGCGGATTTCCGCATAAAAGAAGACACCGCCTTCGGGGGTTAACCTAAAGCGGCGTCTTCAGCGGCATTAGAGAAGAATGTCTTTATTCTTTGCTGTCCTGCAAAGCAGCGAATCCCGTTTCGCCTGTCCTGATCTTCACAACGTTCATTACGTTATATACGAAGATCTTTCCGTCTCCTATATGGCCGGTGTAAAGGGCTTTCTTTGCGGTGTCGATGACCTTGTCAACGGGAATGGCGGATACAACGACGTCTACCTGGATCTTAGGCAGCAGAGATGCTTCTACGGGAACACCTCTGTAGTACTCCTGACGTCCCTTCTGTACGCCGCAGCCGAGTACGTGCGATACCGTCATTCCGGTGATGCCTATGCTCATGAGAGATTTCTTCAATGTGTCGAGCTTCGACTCCTTGCAGATGATCTCGAGCTTTGTATATGTCTTTCCGTCGGGTGTCGGAGCAGTGAACGAAGGAACGCTCTTTACTTCGACTGCTTCTGCTACGGGCACGTCGCCTGTAACGGGGATAGCGGTAACTTCTGCTGTCTCGATGATGGCCTGAGGTCTCATGGAGAAGCCTGCGTAAGCAGCGGGGAGACCATGCTCCGTAGGATCGAGACCTTCGATCTCTTCCTCTCTGCTGACACGGAGACCGTGAACTTTCTTGATGACGCTGAATGTTATTATCATGAGGACTGAAGTCCAGGCTACGATAGCCGTGATACCGAGGCACTGTACACCGAATACTTTGAGACCTGCGGAGAAGTCAGTACCGTGGATAAGTGCATAGATGGGGCCGTCGACTCCGAGCGAAGAAGTGTTTGTGGCAAAGAGGCCTGCGCAGAGGGTGCCGATGATACCGTTTGCAAGGTGTACGCCGCAGGCACCGACGGGGTCGTCGATATGAAGCTTGAGGTCAAGAAATTCAACTACGAGTACTACGACGATACCGGAGATAATACCTTCAGCGAAGGCACCAGCCGCATCGATACAGTGACAGCCTGCCGTTACGTTTACAAGACCTGCGAGGGATGCGTTGATACACATGGAGACATCGGGCTTACCGTTCTTGATCCATGTATAGAGCATACATGTTACTGTTGCAACTGCGGGAGCGATGGTCGTTGTCAGGAAGATAGCTGCGAGCTGAGATCCGGATGTGGCAGCGGCACCGTTGAAGCCGTACCAGCCGAACCAGAGGATGAAGCATCCGAGTGCGCCGATCGGGATATTGTGACCCTGGATAGCGTTGACTTTGATGACCTTGCCGTTGTCGTCCTTGATATACTTACCGATCCTGGGACCTACCATGATAGCACCGATAAGAGCGGCTACACCGCCGACGGTGTGGATACATGCGGACCCTGCGAAATCGATGAAGCCCAGGTTAGCGAGCCAGCCATTGGGGTTCCATGTCCAGCCTGCCTCGATCGGATATACTATGAGCGAAAGGATGGCGGAATAGATACAGTAGGAACTGAACTTTGTTCTCTCTGCCATAGCGCCCGATACGATCGTGGCTGCGGTGGCACAGAAGACGAGGTTGAATACGAAGCTTGATGCGTTGTTCTCCATGAACCCTGTGAAGTCCGTGAAGATATCGAGGTTCGGGATACCCACGAAGCCGCATATCATGTCTTCACCCATCATGAGGCCGAAGCCCAGGAAGATGAAACAGACTGTACCTATACAGAAGTCCATAAGGTTTTTCATCAGGATATTACCTGCGTTCTTGGCGCGGCAGAAGCCCGCCTCGAGCATTGCGAATCCGGCCTGCATGAAGAATACCAATGCGGCACCTATGAGGAACCAGATACCGAATACTTCGGAATTAACTAATTCAGTAAGTTCGGTTACATTCATTGTTGATCACTCCTTTTTCGTTTTTAAACGGAAACGGCAGCCTGTCCCAAAATAGGAACGGGCTGCCGTAGACCGTTTATGTGTTTTTTTCGATGTGCTTTTTTATCTGACTGCGAACAGAAGATCTCCGTATGTGGGGAACGGCCAGTAGTCAGCTGCCGTTTCTGTCTCGAGCTTGTCGCAGGATTCGCGGAGCGAAGTCATGCTGCTTAAGATATCATCTTTGAAGAAGTCTGCCTTTGCTACGAGATCGTCGATCGAAGAGGATTTCTCGACTGCGCTCTCCAAAGCCTTGTATGCATCGTATGCGGATGCGAGGTCGTTGGAGATCTCCTTGAGAGTTTCTTCCTCGAAAGAAGGTGCCGATCCCAGGATCTCCTGCTTTGCCATAAGGTTCGAAGCCAGCTCGCTCGAGTAAGCGCTTACTGCCGGAAGGATATCCTGCTTTGCCATCTCGAGCATCGTCTTTGCCTCGATGTCGATGAGCTTTGTATACTTCTCGAGGAATACCTCGTGCCTCGACTGCATCTCGATCTCGGAGTAGACCTTGTGTGATGTGAAGAGAGCCACGTTCTTGGGATCAAGATAGTGAGCGACTGCATCGGGTGTGGTGCGGAGGTTCGAAAGTCCTCTCCTGGCTGCTTCCTCGATCCACGCATCGTCGTAACCGTTGCCGTTGAAGATGATCCTCTTGTGAGCCTTGATCTCTTCCTTGATAAGATCGTGAAGCGCTGTGGTGAAATCGGATGCACCCTCGAGCTTATCTGCGAACTGCTTGAGCGACTCGGCTACTGCAGTGTTCAGTACGGTGTTGGGAAGAGCTACGGAAGCGGCGGATCCCAGCATCCTGAACTCGAACTTGTTACCGGTAAATGCGAACGGTGATGTCCTGTTACGATCTGTCGAATCCTTGGGGAACTTGGGAAGTACATGTACGCCGACCTTGAGCAGTTCCTTCTCCTTGGCGCCGTAGGGCTCATCCTTTTCGATGGCTTCGAGGATATCGTTCAGTTCGGAACCCAGGAAGATCGAGATGACTGCAGGCGGTGCCTCGTTTGCTCCGAGCCTGTGGTCGTTACCGGCGGATGCTACGGAGATCCTCATCAGATCCTGATAATCGTCTACGGCCTTGATTACTGCCGTAAGGAAGAGGAGGAACTGAGCGTTCTCGTAAGGAGTATCGCCGGGTTCAAGAAGGTTTGCGCCGGTATCGGTGCTCATTGACCAGTTGTTGTGCTTGCCCGAACCGTTAACGCCTGCGAAGGGCTTCTCGTGAAGAAGACATACGAGGCCGTGCTTCTGGGCGACTTTCTTCATTATCTCCATCGTAAGCTGGTTATGATCTGTCGCTATGTTTGTCGTGGCGAAGATGGGAGCCAGCTCGTGCTGTGAAGGAGCAACCTCGTTATGCTCTGTTGTTGCCATGATGCCGAGCTTCCACAGCTCATCGTTAAGATCCTTCATGAAGGCCTGTACTCTGGGCTTTATTACTCCGAAGTAGTGATCCTCCATCTGCTGGCCCTTCGGCGGGGGTGCACCGAAAAGCGTCCTGCCTGTATAGATGAGATCTCTTCTTGCGTTATAACCCTTTTCGTCTATCAGGAAGTATTCCTGCTCGGGTCCAACAGTTGTCTTAACGCTTGTTACGTCCTCGTTTCCGAAAAGCTTCAGTACGCGGAGAGCCTGCTTGTTAAGAGCTTCCATCGATCTTAAAAGAGGGATCTTCTTGTCGAGAGCCTCACCGCCGTAAGAACAGAAGGCTGTGGGGATACAGAGGACTCCTTCCTTGATGAATGCATAGGATGTGGGATCCCATGCCGTGTAGCCTCTTGCCTCGAATGTTGCGCGAAGGCCGCCGGAAGGGAAGGAAGATGCATCAGGTTCGCCCTGTGTAAGTTCCTTTCCGGAGAATCTCAGGATGATGTTGCCGTCATCCGCGGGATTTATAAAACTGTCGTGCTTCTCGGATGTGATGCCTGTCATGGGCTGGAACCAGTGTGTATAGTGTGTTGCGCCCTTCTCTATGGCCCACTGCTTCATCTCGTTTGCGACTACGCCCGCCGCATCCTCGGGAAGTCTCTTGCCGTTATCGATGGCTGCCTTTACTTCCTTGAATGTTTCCTTGGGCAGACGTTCTTTCATTACGCTGAGACTGAATACATTTTCGCCGAAGATCTCTGCTGTGTCTCTCATAATGCCGAATTCTCCTTTTAAGGTATTTTTGAAACAACCGATCGGCGAAATTGCATTTTGTTCTGATAAACAAAATGGCGCCGCAGTTTGTTCAAACTACGGCGCCATTGCCTGTATCAATTGTTTACAGCCGTAATCATACTCGTTGTTTTTTTGCTTGTCAATAGCAATTTTGCAAGTTTTTCATATTGACGATTCATATTTTGTGGTGTTATATTTTTTAAGAACAAAGGCGTTCACTCGGGTAAGAGTTGATTCCCGAGTGGGCGTTTTTTACTTTTAAAGCCGTTATCTGATAATACGGAGGAATGAAAATGGATTGTTCGATCGATGAATTTATGCAGTATATCGAAGAAGAGGATATTAAGTTTATCAGACTTCTTTTCTGCGATATATTCGGTACCCCAAAGAATATATCGGTAATGCCGGGAGATATAAGAAGGGCTCTCACATCGGGTATAGGCATCAACCCGATGGGGATACAGGGCTTCCCTCAGGAGGCCTGCTCGGATATCTTCCTTCACCCGGAACCTCATACGGCAGCCTTACTCCCCTGGAGACCCGATCAGGGCAGGGTAGTAAGGCTCTTCTGTGATATCAAGTATCAGGACGGAAGCGAATTCGGAGCCGATACCAGAAACATCCTCAAGAAGGCTGTGGCCGAAGCTGCGAAAGAAGGTATAAAGTTTACTTTCGGAACAAGGATAGAGTTCTATCTGTTTAAGACCGATGACGAAGGCGAACCTACAAAGATCCCTCACGACAAGGCGGGCTATATGGATATCGCTCCCCTGGACAAGGGCGAGAATGTCAGAAGAGAGATATGCCTCACTCTCGAGAGGATGGGCATCACGCCTGTCAATTCCCACCATGAGGCGGGGCCCGGACAAAACGAGATCGACTTCGTAAGCGCGGATCCTCTGAAGGCTGCCGACGATACGGTAACGTTTATCTCAGTCGTTAAGACCATCGCCGCGAGAAACGGTCTTAATGCCGACTTCTCTCCGAAGCCTCTGGCGGGACAGCCCGGCAACGGCTTCCATGTAAATGTTTCCGCGGAACGTGACGGAGACAGATCCGTCCTTCCTTCGGCTATCGCGGGCATCCTCGATAAGATCTACGATTTTACGATATTCCTGAACCGCTGCGAGGATTCCTATCAGAGGATAGGAAAGGGCAATGCTCCCAGATTCATCTCGTGGTCGAACGGCAATTACGGTCAGCTCATAAGAGTCCCTCAGACATCCGGACACCACTATGCGCAGCTCCGTTCCCCCGATGCGTTCTCTAACCCTTATCTGATGTTCGCTCTCCTTATCCATTCGGGACTTTACGGGATCCGTAACAATATGGAGCTCATGAACGCCGCGAACTTCGATCTCAAGAGCGCGAATCCGGAGATACTGGCCGGCTACAGACACCTTCCGAGGACTATCGACGAGGCCAAGGAGGCGGCCGGAAGCAGCGAGTTCATAAAGAGCTGCCTGCCGAAATCGATAATAGACACATACTGCAGCTGAAAGGGCTGATCCGGCAAAGACGGCGGAAAACAAAATCAGGAGAAAGGGGGTCGGACATGCAGAAAGAGAATGCCTATTCTGTTTTACTTGTTTCTTCGAACGCGAAGTTCAATTCGTCGCTGACCTCCTTTATGCCTCCCGACAGGTTCGATCCGATCGTTAACTGCGAATCGGTGTCGTCAGCCAGGAGAGTCTTCTCCGAGCGTAACCTTGACATAGTCATAATTAATACTCCTCTTAAAGATGAGATCGGGATCAATTTTGCGATCGAGCTTGCAAGCGAATCTACATGCGGGGTAATGCTCCTGGTAAAGAGCGAACTGTTCGACGATGTCTTTGACAAGGTCCAGGACAGCGGCGTATTCGTCGTTCCGAAGCCGGTGACGACGGGAGTCATGAGCCACAGCCTGAAGATGCTCTGTTCCACCAGGGAGAGGCTTCTTCGGATGGAGCAGAAGCAGAAGACTTTCGAGGAGAAGATAAACGAGATCAAGACTGTGAACCGGGCGAAGCTCCTTCTTATGGAAAACCTCGCCATGAGCGAAGAGGAGGCTCACAAGTTCATCGAGAAGAGCGCGATGAACGAGCGGAAGAACAGGCTCGAGATCTCTGAACAGATAATCGAAAAATATAAAGTTACAAAGCGATAAACGGAGGGTTCTATGACGAAATACATTTTTGTTACGGGCGGTGTAGTATCAGGTCTCGGCAAAGGCATTACCGCAGCATCTTTGGGAAGGCTTCTGAAGATGAGAGGCTTTAAGGTCACCGCTCAGAAACTGGATCCCTATATCAACGTGGATCCGGGTACCATGAGCCCTTATCAGCACGGTGAAGTGTACGTTACCGAAGACGGTGCCGAGACGGATCTCGATCTGGGACATTACGAGAGGTTCATAGACGAGAACCTGAACAGATTCTCCAATATCACCACCGGCAAGGTATATTCGTCCGTTATCCATAAAGAGCGTAAAGGCGAGTATCTGGGAAGGACTGTCCAGATAATCCCCCATATAACGGATGAGATAAAGAACTTCATATATAACGTCGGTAAGACGAGCGATGCGGATATCGTAATAACCGAAGTCGGAGGCACAATAGGCGACATCGAGGGCCAGCCTTTTATCGAGGCGATCAGACAGGTCGGAAACGAAGTCGGAAAGAATAATTCGCTCTATGTTCACGTCACTCTCCTTCCTTACCTCAAGGCTTCGGGAGAGCACAAGTCCAAGCCCACCCAGCACTCCGTCAAGGAGCTTCAGGGAATGGGCATATCGCCCGACATCATCGTGCTCCGCGCAGACGAGCCCATCGAGGATAAGGGCATAATCAAGAAGATCGCCGATTTCTGTAACGTTGAGGAAGACTGCGTCATCGAGAACCTGACGCTCCCGATCCTTTATGAGGCACCCCTGATGCTCGAGAAGTCCGGCATTACAAATGCCGTAATGAGAAAGCTCGAGCTTTCCGGAAGCGAGCCTGACCTCGGCGAATGGAAGGAAGTCATCGAGAAGATCAGGGGAAGATCCGGCCACGTAAAGATCGGACTTATCGGCAAATATACACAGCTTCACGATGCATATCTTTCCGTAGCCGAAGCCATCAGGCATGCCGGCTACGAGAAGGGCGTATATACGGACATCGAGTGGATCGATTCCGAGACCCTTGACGAGACGAACGTCACGCAGGTCATGGACGGCCTTGACGGTGTCATCGTTCCGGGAGGCTTCGGCAGCCGCGGCATCGAAGGCATGGTCCTCGCCGCATCGTATTGCAGGACCAATAACATCCCTTATCTCGGCATATGCCTCGGCATGCAGATCACAGTCATCGAAGCCGCGCGTAACCTGCTCGGATTGTCTGATGCCAACTCGGGCGAGTTCGATCCCACTTCCGAGCACAAGGTCATCGACTTCATGCCCGGTCAGAACAACGAGATCGAGAAGGGCGGCACGCTCCGTCTGGGAAGCTATCCGTGCATCGTCACTAAGGGTTCAAAGCTCGAGAGCCTTTACGGCGCGTCGCAGATCAGCGAGCGCCACCGTCACCGCTACGA
>JAFZWN010000056.1 GCA_017617295.1 Clostridiales bacterium
CTTGACAAGTTTTATCTCATCACGGGTAAGATAATCATCATCTTTTATGTCAAAATGTTTATCAACAAATGCCCTGAAAACATCATCAGGGAAATTAGTCTTATCGATCTTTACTACCTTTTCTTCGTCAGCGACATCGGTTAACGTTATCCTTGTATTATTATTTGAGATCGATGAACTATCGCTAAATGTTGTTACTTTATAATAATATGTACCGGCTTTGAGGAGCTTCGTCAGAGAGAAATTTGAAGAATCAGAGCCTGTTCCGTTTAACGCCTGAGCAACAAGGGATCCTTCATCCTTATTACCCTTATAGAGATCGACTTTCACAGCGGTGCTGCCGGCAGAACTTATTTCGACCAATATGTCCTTGGAAGGAGTGTACTTAAACCACCAAACACGGTCGTACCTAAGATCGATACCCTGCGTCTGACCGGGTTTTATAGTCGTATCCACATCGGCACTTACAGTCTTCGAAGGGATCATCGCGAGCCCCGCAACAAATACAAGTGCCATAATTCCAATAGAGGCCTTCAGGAATTGCTTCTTCATATTATTCCCCTCCCGGATCAATGATCCCTCAAACTATCCAAAGACTACTTCTTTTGATTATATCATCGTACAGAGTTAAATAATATCTGTAAGGAGCTCGTACTTATGCTTTTTTGAAAAAATCAGCCAGTACCTTATAAAGTTCATCCGTGTGCCGGGTAAAACAGTGGTCGGCGCCCCTGACCGGGACGAGCACCGCATTTTCATAAAGGGCCGCCGTCCACTCGGCATAAGAATATGGAACCGTCTCATCCTCATCTCCATGAATGATACAGACCGGTCCTTTATAGCGTTTTATCTCTTCTTCGACATGTATAGTCTGGGCAACGCGGAAATAGTCGCCGCCCAACACCCACTGGTCTTTTATCAGGACATCCGGTATGTGCTCCGGATCGAAAACATATCCCAGTATCCTGCCCCTGCGGCATTCATCCGGGATCTGAACAGCAGGTGACATGGGCAAGATCGCCTTGAAGTCATCCGGACACATGCCTCCGATCAGTATCGTAAGGAATCCCCCCTGCGAGTGTCCGCACATATAAAGGTCAGTAACAAAATCCAAAGATTTGATATATCTTACGACCGCAAGCGCATTGGTTATCCACTTATAAATCGTGTGGTCGCGGTATTCACCCGAGCTCATGCCGTGCCCGTACATCTCAACACGGAGGACCGCCACACCCGAATCGAGCATTGCTTCCTTTGCCGCTATTATGTGATCTTCCTCCATATGTCCGCTGAGGCCGTGAACCAGAAAACAGAGCGGGCTCTTGTCCGTATCAGCAGGTCTCTCAAGTTTGGCATGCAGCTTTGTTCCGTCACAGTCTATATAGAACTCTTCCATATCGGCAGATCTCCTTAAAATCTTTTGTTTTCGATTATATCACACGGTGGAACACTGTTACGCCGGTTAATGCTTTTCGCGAATAATTTAACGATTATCGTTAAAAAGTTGTTGACAGATGTTAAATCCGGGTGTAGTATTCAATCATCAGAGACCCGGCCGGTCACCTAACCATTTTATAGTGATAAGGAGATAAGAACATGAATGAAGAGAATGAAAAGCTTGCCAAGATCAAGAAGAGCAGCCGTGTAGGAAAGAAAGTTACCAACATCCTGGCGCTCATAGTCGGTATCGTCAGCATCATAATGATCGTGACCGGGATCATCTTCCTCGCATCAGGCGACAAACTCGAGAGCAAGTTTGCCGAAGCCGCAGCAAGCGGAGTGATTAGCGAACCTTCTGACAAGATGTTTTATGCATCGGCTTTCCATGTGGAGATGATCGATCCCACCAAGATCGAGACTTCATCACCTGCGTTGAAACACGCTCTTGAAACCCGTCCCTACACCATAACTTACGGGATCTATTTTATCCTCGTAGGCCTCGGACTCGCCGGTGCTACCGTATTGCTGAAATTGCTTTCAAGCGGCTTTGCCATCATCGAGAAGGAAGATAATCCATTCACACCGGCAGTAATAAAGAGAGTTACGATCGTATTGATAGTATTAAGCATCGTGATGGGCCTTACGATCGGCGGCGCCTACGTTGTGATAGGACTTCTCTCCACCTGGCTGATCCACTCGGTCATGGAATACGGACGCACTCTGCAGATCCAGTCTGACGAGACATTATAAGGAGGCGGATATGGGACAGATAATCTTGAGACTCGACAGAGTCATGGCAGACCGCAAGATCTCCCTTAATGAGTTATCGGAGAAGGTCGGCGTATCCAACGTCAACCTGTCGAAGATGAAGAACGGAAAGATCTCCGCGATCCGCTTCTCGACACTCGAAGCGATATGCGATGCGCTGGACTGCCAGCCGGGAGACATTTTGGAATACAGGAAATAACACCGGAAAAAGGGATAGAGCCGGAAAGACAGGCAAGGGGTGCAAAGCGCCCCTTGTTTATTTGTGTTTAAGAATATGAGGGATCTATCGCTGCAAGTTCTTCAACGGAATCGATCTCAGTTATCTGCCCCGCTTCCACGGGAACTACATCAAGGTCGAGCTTATCAAGATTGGCGTTGACTATGTCATCCCAGAAGAGATCTTCAAAGCCGCCGTCTGCATACGCTTCATCGATCGCTTCCTTTACGGTCAGCGCATCCGCTGCTCTAAAGAAAGATAATCCCACCATGTTATAGCAGTCTTCCCCGCCCTTGCCGACACGGGTTATCCGGCCTTCGTCATCCTGATCGAAAACCCAGTCGTCTGAACAGCCTTCCACCATCTTGCCGAAGTAGCAGGACTTGGAAAGGTCTTTCATAAGGATCTCCTCATCAGATATATAAAGATCAGCTTCACAGATAAAACAATCGGAGCTTCCCATGATGTTGCCCAGAGCATGGAGCGAAGAGATGTTGTTGACAGTCTCATACTCTTCATTCCTTATCAGTGTCACGTTGGGATATTTAAGGGCGAGCTGATCGAAGTGATCAGCCAGGTAGCCTGTCACGACATAGATCTTTTCCACGCCGCGCCTGTTAAGGGCCCTGATTACGGTCTCGATCATGGGCGTTCCGAGAACGCTTACGAGCGGCTTGGGTATAGTGTCGGTTATGGGGCGCATCCTCGTCCCCATGCCAGCTGCCATTAAGATACCGATCTCCATATCGCTTCTTCCCTTACAGTTCGTCGATGATGCGGATGATGTCCTTGAAAGGGATGATATCATCTTCTATCTCGGCACTCCTGTGATTCCTTAAGATCGATTCCGCAACACGCGTCATCGCAGGATATGCGGCGCGCAGCAGCTGGTTGGCATAGATTATTATGTTGATGCCGTGTGATGCGAGCTCTTCTGTCGTAACTTCGTTGAAAGCCGTCGGGACGACTACGATGGGAGTCGTCTTATCTGTCTTGCGGAACTCGTCACAGAAATCGAATATCTCCTTGGGATCCTTCTTCCTTGAATGTATCATGATGCCGTCTGCCCCGGCTTCGACATAAGCACGGCATCTTGCAAGCGCATCTTCAATACCCTTTTCGAGGATGAGGCTCTCACACCTTGCGATGATCATGAAATCATCTGATCTTTGAACGGCCTTGCCGGCGCTTATCTTCCGGCAGAAGTTCTCAACCGTATCCTGGGTCTGCTCCACTTCCGTGCCGAAAAGCGAATTTTTCTTGAGACCCGTCTTATCCTCGATGATGACTGCGGAAACACCGAGTCTTTCGAGCGTTCTTACATTGTAGACGAAGTGTTCGATGAGCCCGCCGGTATCGCCGTCTATTATTATCGGCTTGGTCGTGACATCCAGGACTTCTCCGACCGTGCGGAGTCTTGAGGTCATGTCGACGAGTTCGATGTCGGGCTTGCCCCTGTCCGTCGAGTCACAGAGCGACGAAAGCCACATTCCGTCGAACTGGTCTATGTTGTCTTCGTCGGCGATGACTGTCTTCTCGACAATGAGTCCCGTGAGGCCCGAATGCACCTGCATGATCTTGACTACATCCCTCATGGCAAGGACCTTGCGGAGCCTTGCGCGTCTGAAGTCTGCAAGAGCCAGTTTCTCCTGCATCTTCTCATCGATCTTGCTTACGTTCGCATTATATGTATAGGGGATCTCGATCAGCTCGCCGCCGTACTTCTCAATATTCTTAAGGATGTTGGCCTTAATGACGTTCATGGCAGCATCATCCCAGTTGTCGCCGTGCACGACATAATCAGGTCTTAAAGTCTCGAAGATCTCATCGTACATGACGGACTTCTGGACGATCACTTCGCTGACGCCCTCTATCCCCTTCACAAGATCGATCCTTCCCTGCAATGACAGGGTCGGGAACCTGTTGTATCTGATCATGGCATCATCGCTCAGAACGCCCACGGTGAGGTCACCTAATTTCTTCGCATTCTCAATGATGTTAAGATGCCCTTCATGTATAACGTCCGTACAGAACAGTGTATATACCTTGCTCATCCTTCTTCCCCCCTGAGTCTCGTCATAAATCCCGTCTTGTTCTCGGCAGCGCTTTCCTTCGGTCTTCCAAGGTCATCGCGTGAGGACGCTGCCACCAGAGCCTCGATGAAATAGAGGCCCTTCTTTTCCGCGGCGATTGCCAACGCCGCCTTAAGTTCGTCTTCGTTCCTGACGGTTACGGTGCAGTCGTAACCTGAATCTGTTGCTATCTTCGAAAAGGACAGTCCCGGAGTTCCCGTCGGCATACCTCCGACCGATTCATGCGCCCCGTTGTTAAAACATATGTGAACAAAATGATCCGGTCTGTTCTGACCTATGAAAGCAATGCTGCCCATATGCATCAGGGCGGCACCGTCACCGTCCAGACAGAAGATATTCTTATCAGGCCTTTCCTCTGCGATACCGTAGGCGATCATGGAAGCATGTCCCATGCCGCCGACCGTAAGGAAAGCCCTTGAATGGTCTCCGTAGATCATATCCAGCTGCTCATATACTTCGCGGGAGATCTTGCCTGTCGTCGATACGATAAGATCATTGTCTCCGAGGCTCTCAACGACCGTCCTGACCGCATTTTCGCGGATCATGGTATATGCATTCGCGTAGTCTCCGCCGCTTCGCTTGTCGAAAGTGCCTTTCTTAACGATCAGCGCATACTGGCGGCAGCTGCTCAATACCCGGGAAGCTTCAGATAATATCTTTTCGAGTTCCTCACCGGTCGTATCCTTATCGATGATGCTGTACGGGATATCCAGCAGATCACACATCTTGTCCGTTATCTTTCCCATGAACTTATGCTGGGGTTCATCGTGAACGCCGGGCTCGCCGCGCCAGCCGATTATGAAGAGCATGGGGATGCCGTAAACATCAGTATTTGCGATCGAAGTCACGGGATTTACGATATTGCCCAGGCCGCTGTTCTGCATGTATACGGCAGCCGGTTTTCCGCTTCCAAGGTATATGCCTGCGGCAAGGCCCGCTGCAGCACCCTCGTTGGCAGTGACATAATGCTTCAGTTCATCTTTACCATCCGTATTTATGTAATCGCAGAACTGCTTGAGAGTCGAATCCGGAACTCCCGCTACGGACTCGATGCCGATGTCTTTTAACGCGCTGACAAACTTTTCGGCCTTCATCTTATATCCCTCAGTCGTATCTTACGGGAATTTCTATCCCGAAATATGTGAGTGCCTCTTCGAAGACTTTCCAGAACCCTTCGATATCCTCAGGGTAAATGAGTCCCAACGCGCAGAGCCTGAAGGTACCTAATGCTTCGATCTTGCCGGGATAGATCGTAAAACCTCTCTCATAGCAATAGTCGTGCACCCTGTCGAAATCCCAGTTCGGATCATCAGGATACCTTACTGCAGACACAAGACCTGACTGGATCTGTCTGGGCAGAACTTCTTTGAGTCCCAGTCTGTCCTCACCGTCATGGATAGCCTTCATGACACTCATATGGCGCTGCCACTTGGCATCCTCACCCTCCGCAAAGTATTCCTCAAGGGCTTTCTTCGCGGCATATACCGTCTGCACGGGAGGCGTGAAATGCATCTCGCCTGTTTTCTCAAAACACTCATACTGCAGATAAAGGTTGCAGTAGTAGGATCTGACAGGGAAATCTTTGCTCTTCTCAATGATGTCTCTTCTGCCGATGACATAAGAAAGACCCGTCATGCCCTGGATGCCCTTCTGGGCGCTCGCCATGCAGAAATCGACATTATCCTCATACACATTTATGGGTATCATCGCATAAGAGGAAGTCGTATCCGTAATAAAGAATGCTCCGTATTTATGCGCCAGTGCGCCAACTTCCCTGATCGGATTGAGAAGGCCTGAGCCTGTCTCGTGATGAGTCATGTAGACATAGCCGATGTTGTCGATCTTAGATAGAGCATCATCTATATATTCAAGATCAACTGCCTTGTCGAGAGGCTGGACCAGTTCCACCAGGGGCAAGCCGTATGCTCTTATAACATCGCAGGCCCTCTGACTGTAAGATCCGTTCTGTACGACCACTGCGGTCTTCCCTTCATCCAGGAGGGAATTGAGCGTAATATCGATGCAGATTGTTCCCGATCCGCAGAAAAGAACCGAGGTATATTCATCCGGATCTCCGTGAACTATCTTCACGAGGTCGTCTCTCATCGGCTTCATTATGCCGGTGAACTCCTTCTCCCTCGGACAGATATCCGGAACGATCTGGGCGAGCTTAACACTGTCGCTCGTCGTCGACGGGCCCGGGTTCAATAAGATGTTACGCTTTATGTTCACTTTGTGTCTCCAATCGTAGTTATCGGCTCTTATATTTTATAAATTCCGGGCGGTCTTTTCCATCATAATCTGTGATTCAGAGTTTTGTGGTATTCACATCCGAATACTCTATCTCGACTGCATACATGCGGCTGACCTCCCTGAGCGGAAGTCCTGATGACAGTGTCATCTCCGCGATGAGGCGGACGCTCTCCGCAGCGATGGAACGGTTACCCGTATGTCTGTATAGAAAATATGCGATAAGGTTGCGGAATTCCAGGGAGAAACGGTCGATATAAGCATCTCTTTCTTCAGCTGCGGTCCCCTTGCTTTCAAGCTCCCTCAGCATCTCCTGCCAGGCAGGATCCAGGAACTCGAGAGTCAGATAGAATTTTGCTCTTTCGCGGCTGTCACGTTCTTCCGGAGAAAGGCCGGCCAAAAGTTCGCTGATCTTTCCATCAAATTCATTAACCTCCCCGATCCCGAAAGGGATGTCATCGCAGGGATCACTGCCCAGGACTTCACCATCATCCGTAACCACGCCCTGTATCAGTCTGAAAGGACCTTCCCTGCCGAGGATCAGATCGCATGCTGCTTCGCAGCATAGCCCCAGTCCGATGTATTCGATATCGTCCTGATAGTTATAGAATCTGGGGTGCTCGGTGCAGACATCACAGAGGATGTCTTCGCCGTATTCCAGGATAAGCCGGCAGAGACCGTTTTCGAGAAGGAAAGGACAGCGTTCATCCTTGCCTTGAAGCACAAAACCGGAATCCTTTATGTGGCACATTATATCGGGGCGTTCCCTGTAGAGAGCCATCGAATCTTCATCGATGTCGATCTCCCAGCCTGCGCAGCATGTGTGCCGGCACTTGTCGGCAATACACTTGAATGAATCGTAGTAGTCAGGTCTTAATGTGATCATAGGGCAGATACTTTCTCTTCTATTATCATGGCCATATCCCCGTGGTGCTCGCGGATAAAAAAGTGGCTGCCTTCGTATCTGACCAGTTCCGTCTTGCCTGTAAAATATCTGTTCCACAGTTTGATCTCCTCAAGGGGAGTATCGGAATCGGAATA
>JAFZWN010000057.1 GCA_017617295.1 Clostridiales bacterium
AGTAGCCGATGTACTCGGAAAGTGCGCCGTAGATATCAACCTCGCAGGATACGGGGATACCCATACCGGTAAGACGGGAGTTTACATAGCAGGGAACAAACTTGAACTGTGTCTGGAATGCGGGCCAGCACTTACCGGCGATAGCAACGAATTCCTTGGAACCCTTGTGAGCCTCTACCCAGTCAAGGAGTGTGAGCTCATACTGAGCGAGCTTAGAAAGGATCTCGGGCTTCTTGTTGCCGGCACCGAGCTCAGCTTCCATCTCTGCGATCTTGGCAGGGATCCTCTCGTCGCCCTCGTGCTTATTGAAAGCCTCGAAAAGGTCGAGCTCGGAGTTCTCCTCGATCTCTACGCCCATTCTGTAAAGAGGCTCGATGGGAGCGTTGCAGGCGAAGAAGTTCTGGGGACGGGGTCCGAAGGAGATGATCTTGAGGTTCTTAAGAGCATAGAGAGCTCTTGCTACAGGAACGAAATCCTTGATCATGTCAGCGCAGTCTTCTGCATCACCGACAGGATACTCGGGGATGTAGGCCTTTACGCCGCGGATCTTAAGATTGTAGGAAGCATTGAGCATACCGCAGTAAGCATCGCCTCTGCCGCCGACGAGATCGTTCTGTGTCTCCTCAGCTGCTGCGCAGAACATAACGGGACCGTCGAACTGCTGAGCGAGCATCGTCTCGGAGATCTCGGGACCGAAGTTACCGAGATATACGCAAAGAGCGTTACAGCCTGCAGCCTGAACGTCTGCAAGAGCCTGCTTCATGTGGATCTCAGACTCAACGATACAGATAGGGCACTCATAGATATCGTCTGCGCCGTACTTCTTTGTGTAGGCCTCGACAAGAGCCTTTCTTCTGTTAACGGAGAGGGACTCCGGGAAACAGTCACGGCTTACAGCCACGATACCGATCTTTGCCTTGGGTGCATTAAACATAGATTTTTCCTCCTTTAACCAACAAATTTTGTATGTGTTTAATCTAGTTTAAAGTTGATATGAATGTGCGGGAGACCCGCGGAAATATCAGATATCGTCCTTGATATCAAGGTTGATACCGTTAAGTCCGAAGAAGTGGCCTGCCTCACCGGCTGCTTCGCTGTGAGCGATGAGCCACTTGTTCTTGGCTGTGATAAGACCGTCTTCGTTCGAAGATCCTGTTGATACATCAGCATGAGCCGTATCGAGAGGATAGTTGGTGCCTCTGGGAAGGACTACGCCTACGAGGAAGCCTTCGCCCTTTTTGGCACTGCAGGGTGCATAGTGAAGAGTTGTCGCATAGATCTCAGCGGCCATGCCCTTCTTGAAGTAATAAGCTACGCACTTGTCCGTATCATATGTATTATCTTCCTTTATATCCTCTCTCTTGCCGAGGATAAGGATGGCATCTGTAGCGAAGATATTGATCTCGGAACTTCTGTGATATTCGAGAGCGTTCAGCATCGTGTTGTGACCGATGCAGTAACCGATCTGGATATCGCTCTCACCGTAGCAGACATCTCTGACAGCCGCGAAACTGGATGTTGACTCGAGCGCCTCTACACTGGGCTCATAGATAACGCCCTCGGGGATCTCTACCTTGGAGAGTTCGTCGATAACGGGAGCGAAATCAACATTGTTGATGAGTATTCCGTAATTTCTGAAGCTCTTGTCTTCTGCGTTTAAGATCTTCATTGTGATTAATTCCTCCTTGAAGCCACAAATTTATAAGCATCTTTAAGTGCGGGATAGAGCTTGCTGTACTCGTCGTATCTGTCTGCATAGAGCTTAACGAGTTCGGGATCGGGCTCAACGGATCTGTTGATCTTGATGAGCTTGTCGCAAGCTTCCTCGACATCCTTATACTGACCACAGGCTACGGCAGCAAGGATAGCGGCACCGAAAGAAGGTCCTTCGGTATTCTCTGTGGTGTTGAGCCTGATGCCCAGGATATTGGAAAGGATCTTAAGCCACTTCTCACTCTTGGCTCCGCCGCCGCATACACAGGACTCGGATACGTTGATTCCCATATTCTCGGCTGCCATGAGGCAATCCTTAAGAGCATAGGAAACACCCTCGAAGATAGCCTGCGTCATATCGGCTCTGGAGGTGTCGGGGCTCATTCCGATGAATGCGCCTCTGGCATCGGTATCGTTGATGGGAGATCTCTCGCCCATGAGATAAGGCAGGAAATATACCCTGTTCTGTCCGAATTTGGATTCGTCGATCTTATCGCCCTCGCCCGCATAATCGGAAGACTCGAGGACCTCATCCATCCACCACTTGTTGCAGGAAGCTGCGCTTAAGATACAGCCCATAACATGGTATGCGCCGTCAGCGTGAGCAAATGAATGGAGACTGTTGTTGAAATCTTCAGTGAACGTATCGGAAGAGATGAATACCGTACCGGATGTTCCGAGAGAGATATTACAGGAACCTTCGCCGGTGATACCCATTCCGATGGCGGCACCGGCATTGTCGCCTGCGCCTGCGGACATGATGGTCGTTCCGCTGATACCGAGGAGCTCGGAGATCTCGCTTTTTAACTCGCCGACTTTCTCATAGCTCTCATATACCCTGGGAAGCATGTCAACTGTTATACCCAGGATGTCACACATCTCCTTGGACCAGCAGCGGTTCTTTACATCGTAGTACAGCGTACCGGATGCGTCTGAAGGATCCGTTGCGAATGCGCCCGTAAGCTTATATGTAACATAATCCTTGGGGAGCATGATCTTTCTGATCCTGGCAAATTTATCGGGCTCGTTTTCCTTCATCCAGAGGATCTTGGGAGCCGTGAAGCCGGCATAGGAAATATTGCCGGTATATTCTGTAAGCTTTCTTTTACTGATCTCACTGTTGAGCCAGTCGGACTGAGGCTGGGATCTGCCATCGTTCCAGAGGATCGCATTCCTGATGACCTCATCGTTCTCGTCGAGAACGACAAGTCCGTGCATCTGACCTGCAACCGAGATACCTGCTACTGTTCTGTCGTCCGTAGCATCCACGAGTTCCTTGATACCTTCAAGGGTCTTCTCATACCAATCGATCGGAGACTGTTCGCTCCAGCCGTTCTTGGGGAAATAAACGGGATACTCTTTTGAGACGATCTTAAGGATCTCGCCCTCACCTGTCATAAGCAACAGCTTAACAGCAGATGTGCCGAGATCCACACCAATGTAATTCATATTAAATTACCTCCTCATATAGCCACTGATACAACTAAAATATTATAAGACGAAAACGCAATTTTATATGGTACAAAATGCGAATAAAGCCCTGTCAGATTTATACAGATTGAACAAATTCAGCAATTATTGCTATCCCTCGGAAGTGAGCCGAAAACAGCGGTTTTACAGGAGAAAACACATATTTCCCATACATTTAAAGGCCCTCGGGGCATCTTCGCGGCCGAGGGCAGTTTTTTTACATTTCTTGCTATTTGGCATTTGCGGAAATTTTGCGTGAAACTCCTTTTGCCCCGTCAGTTGAACCTCAGGGCATCGATAGGCTTCATCTTGGCTGCCTTTCTGGCCGGATAAAGACCGAAAAGGACTCCTACGCCCGACGAGAACGCCACGGAGATCATGACGACCGAGGGGGTTATGCCGAAGTGAACATTGCCGATGATGTTCACGACCTGCATTCCCAGCCACGACAGTCCTATTCCGAAGCCGCATCCGAATATGCTCAGCGTGATCGCCTCGATCAGGAACTGGAGCATTATGGCTCCCCCGCCGGCACCTATGGCCTTACGGATACCGATCTCCTTGGTCCTCTCTGTCACCGATACAAGCATTATGTTCATGATGCCGATACCTCCGACCAGAAGCGATATCCCTGCTATGCCTCCCAGAAGGAGCGAAAGGACTCCTGTGATCTGGTCCATGGCCTCAGAGATACTGGACTGGTTAAAGATAAAGAAATTATTGGCTTCCGGATCTCTAGTGAGACGCACCAGGTAATCCCTGACGTCAGATTCGGCTCTTCCCATGTCCTCAGGATATGCGCCTATGAAGAACTGCGAGATACCGCTCGATACGCTCGTCGAACTGCTGTTCATCCTGGCAGCCGTCGTAAAGGGGACATACACCATGAAATTACTGTATGTCATGCTCGTGGAAAACATTGCTTCCGCGAGGGTCGTCTTATCGAGCACTCCTATTACCGTATAGTTGATGCCGTCTATCTTAAGAGTCTCCCCGACCGCATTATGACGGCCGAAAAATTCGATGGCGCCGTTATAGTTTATAACGCACACGCGGCTATTATTTTCGATATCAGGCTGCATCAGGAACCTTCCGTGAACGAGCTTGACCGACTGGATACCGACATAATCGGGAGTCGTTCCGACGATGCTTATCCTTTTGGTGGACTTATCGGTCCTGGCCGTGAGCGAAGCCTCGAGGAAAGGCGCGGTTCCCGTAACGGAATCGAAAGCGGCAATGTTCTCCAGATCCTCCATCTTGAGCGGATGCTCGTCGTAATAGTAGACAGTGATCTGGTCGGCTCCGATATCGTTGATGGTATCCGTTATGGATGACGTCGCGCCCGATACCAGTGATACCAGTACGACCAGGGCAAAAACGCCGATGATGATGCCGAGCATGGTGAGAAACGAACGGAGCTTGTTGGACAGGATGGACTTCAGAGCCATCTTTACGGACTGGATCAATATCATGTTTCTTTCTCCTCCGTAACTTCCGACACTTTACCGTCTTTTATCCTTATCATCCTCTCCGCCTGTCTGGCGACGGAATCGTCATGTGTTATCAGGACTATCGTATTCCCCTGCTTATGCAGTTCCCTGAATATCCCCATTATCTGTTCACCCGTGGCGGAGTCCAGATTACCCGTGGGCTCGTCGGCTAAGTAAAGCGACGGCTTCGATGCCATGGCTCTCGCGATCGCGACACGCTGCTGCTGACCGCCGCTCATCTGGTTAGGGGTGTGCTTGCGCCGGTCATAAAGGTCGACCATCTCCAATGCGGCCTTTGTTCTGGCTTTACGCTCGGACATCCTAAGCCCCTGGTAGATCAGGGGAAGCTCGACATTCTCCTCCGCCGTCATGGTGCTTATGAGATTGAAGTTCTGAAAGATAAATCCGATCTTCTTGTTTCTTATCCTGGCAAGCTGCCTCTCGGAATAATCCTCGATGGGCATGCCGTCGAGATAGTATTCTCCCTCGTCGGCCACGTCG
>JAFZWN010000058.1 GCA_017617295.1 Clostridiales bacterium
CATGAACAAAGGCCAAAGAACACGGATAGAGCAAGGATCAAAGCGATCGTCTTTCTTTTCATAAAAACACCCTGTCACTAAATGATAATCCATTATATCAATCCAAATAAAAATGTACAAAAGTGCTTTTCTTCGCTGCCGTCCCTTAGGACCGCAGCAGGCCTTATCCTCGTATTTCTTTTCAGTTCTCTTCTTTCTCCTTTTCGTCCAGCTGCTGGATCTCCTTGATGAGCGTGTCCTGCTTCTTAGCCTCGGAAAAGACCCTGTAATAGTAAAGAGCCGCGCCGATGATATACGGGATCGTGAACGAACGGAAGTACTCGAACCATGCTTTCGGTGATACATAGTCGAACCTGCTTATAATGAAAACTATAAGCGAACATAATCCCAGCGAGATCACGTACTGGGCCACGATCATGAACAGCGGGCTGAACCTGTCAAAGAGCTTATGGATCGACAGCACGAAGACGATTATCGCGCAAAACGTAAACATGACAATGACATTCGCATTGTTGGTCTGCCCTCCCACGAAGATATTTATGATCGCTCCGGCGACGGAGATTATCGTATACGAACAGCACAGTTCGAGAAGGTAACGTTTCCAAAACTCACTCATGTTGCTATCCTCCTCATCCTCTGGAGATATTCGTTGAAGCTCTTTTTATAGCTCCTGTTGATGCATATCCTTTCGCCGTTATCGAAAGAGGCGTACACCTTCATGTTCAGATCGGGCTTGAGCTGCCTGATCTTGTAGATGTTTACGAGATTTGACTTTGATACCCTTATGAAACCGTAGTTCCACAGCATCTCCTCGCAGGATGACAGCGTGGTCATAAGGCGGAATACGCCGTTTCTGGTATACGCAAAGAGCTTTCTCTCCACATGATCCAGGTAGTAGATCTCCCTGGGATCGAGTATCACCGCTTCACCGTCGTCCAGGTCTTCGTCTGCAGGCCGCCCCTGAAGGGACGGCCTCTCCGACTTTACCGTATCGATTATCTGCTTTATCGCGGGACGCATATTCGTGTAGTAGATATCCACACGCTCGTCCTTCTCATCCTTGTTTTCGTATAGATTAAGTTTCATCTTGTCCTCTTAGAGTCCGGCACCGCTAAGAAAAGCCTCTACGCCGTCCATATATCCTTCGGGATCGTCTATGACTCCTTCAATATGTGCGCTGTCGACATATATGATGTCTTTCTGATCGCTTGCTATATTATCATAAATCTGCTCAACATAATGAGGAAGGCAGACTTCATCCTGCAAAGATACGAT
The DNA here is from genome assembly GCA_017617295.1 of Clostridiales bacterium. Classification (GTDB taxonomy): domain Bacteria; phylum Bacillota; class Clostridia; order Saccharofermentanales; family Saccharofermentanaceae; genus Saccharofermentans. The sequence goes on from JAFZWN010000058.1 coordinate 1,276, forward strand.
GATGAGCGTGGGGAGCTGATCATCAGCCACAACGGCGATCGTATCTCCGTCATCGTAGTCAATGCCGTCAAACACTTTCATATAGAACTTGCTGGTGCCTACAAGATAGTTGGCAGTGGCGGAATTGACAGCATCTTCGCTGCCGCCGAACATGAGTCTCAGCATAAGCTCCATGCCGGGAACCGGGCTGTCACAGATGACTGCGTCTGCGGCACACACATCACCGGGTGTTACGTTGGACGCGTAAATGGCAGTTGTCTGGGCTCCCATGGACTGACCGTGGACAATGACCTCAGCTGCGCCGAGCGCTTCCCTTGCATACCTTACCATAGCCTCGATGTCGAGCCTCTCATTGATACCGAACGTAACCCTGTCATCGGGATTAACGCCGGAGCCTCTCTGGTCGATGGCGATAACATCATAGCCGTCCTCGATATACTGTTCTGCGAGCGGGTAAGTGCTGACCCGGTCTCCGCCTGCTCCATGAACGAGGATGACACACTTATTGCTTCCGTTATCAAAGTACGTGGCGGGAACGATATTGCCGTCCTCTGCCTGCGCGCTGATCTGCGATCCCTCGTGCGTATTCATAAAACCATCTATGTCATAGCCCCAGACCTCAAGCTGCTTAAGGCTGTTATCGATCGTGTCATTATCCTTATTCTGGTGAAGGATCCGATCAGCCACATATCCTCCGAAAACGACCGAGCCTGCCGCTCCTAAGAATACGAGGACTCCCGCCGTGACCGCCAAAACCTTTACTATCTTCTTCTTTTTCATTTTCGTTAACTCCTTTTGTCTTGCTTTGATGGCATCACTATAGCAAAGCTTTCCTGCCCGCGCCGGGGAATCCGCACAAGTTGCATTTGGGGCTGTACAAGATGCATTTGCCTGCACAGCTTTCGGGGAAGAACCCAAGAAAGTGCAATAACATGCGACAAAAGATCATTGTAAACATTCTCAGGCGATGACATAATCAGATCATAGAATAATACCGGGGGGAACATGATCCATGTCAGATCTTTCTGCACGTAAAGCAAAAGCAAATATAGTCCTTCTTACGGAGGATAAGAGACCTCTTTCTGATACAGATATCAGGATCACTCAGAAGACACACGAGTTTCTTTTCGGGTGCGGGGCATTTGACGCAGTGGGTTATGCGCTTGTGGACGATCCCGCGAAAAAGGCGTTAATAAAGGAACGTCTCGACAAGTGGACCGCACTTTTTAATTTCGGAACGCTCCCTTTCTACTGGGGATCATACGAGCCCGTCGAAGGACAGCCGAACGAGAAGGCGCTCCGCGATGCAGCGGATTATCTGGTAAGCAAAGGCGCCAGAGTCAAAGGTCATCCTCTCTGCTGGCATACGGTATGCGCTGACTGGCTCCTTAAGTATTCCAACGAGGAGATCATGAGAAAGCAGCTGGCCAGGATCGACCGGGAAGTCACAGGCTTCAAGGGTCTGGTCGATATGTGGGATGTCATCAACGAAGTTGTCATCATGCCGGTATTCGACAAGTATGACAATGCCGTCACAAGACTCTGCAATTACAAAGGCCGCATCGGTCTCGTTAAGGAAGTGTTTGACGAGGCGAGAAAGTGCAACCCCGGCGCGACGCTCCTGATCAACGACTTCAATACGTCTCCCGCTTACGAGAAGCTCCTTGACGAGCTCCTTGATGCCGGAGTCGTTCCAGATGCCATCGGCATACAGTCACATCAGCACCAGGGATACTGGGGACTAGCTAAGCTCAACGATGTTCTCGAGAGATTCTCCAGGTTCGGTATCCCGATCCATTTCACCGAGAACACCTTGATCTCCGGCGACATCATGCCGGCTGACATCGAAGACCTGAATGACTATCAGGTGGAGACCTGGCCTTCCACTGAAGAGGGTGAGGCGCGTCAGGCAAAAGAGATCTGCGAGATGTATGAGACACTCTTCTCGCACCCGCTCGTGGAAGCGATCACGACATGGGATCTCACGGACGACTGCTGGCTCCACGCACCTGCAGGAGTGCTCCGTTCCGACAACACGCCCAAGCCTTCATATAATGCCCTGATGGATCTGATCCACGGCAAATGGGAGACACACCTGACACTCAGGACCGATGCTGACGGCAGGATCATTTTCGACGGTTTCAAGGGCGATTACGAACTCACCGCTCCTGACGGGAAAACGGTAACATTCAGCCTGAAGGAAGATGTCAAAGGAGTATTTACGATCTGATCTCCCGGCGTAAGCACTAGTGACCTTACGAACAAAAATACAACCTGAACCGATCCGGGTTGTATTTTTTTACCCGACTCTAACGAATACCGGCATCTCCTTATATCCGCAGACCTCGTCAATGAACCTGCCGTGAGCAAGGTCGATCACGGGTGCGTCCTCAGAGTGGACGGACTTCCACTTTCCGGCGGGAAGATAGTATCTTACCGATCCGTCCTCGGAGAATACGGGAGCCACCAGAAGGTCGGAGCCCAGCATGTACTGGCGGTCCAGGAATGCGCAGACCGGATCATCCGGGTATTCCAGTATCATCGGCCGCATCACGGGGATTCCTTCATTATGAGCCTCGGCCGCGGCAGTCTTTATATAAGGGAGGAGCCTCTTTTTAAGTTCCGTATAGTAGCGGACGACCTCGACCGCTTCCTCGTCGTAGTTCCACGGAACACGGTAGGAGCTGCTGCCGTGAAGGCGGCTGTGGGAAGACAGTAGTCCGAATGCCGCCCATCTCTTATAGACATCGGGAGTGGACTTATCCTCGAAGCCTCCGATATCGTGGCTCCAGTAAGAGAAGCCCGAGAGCATGAGCGAGAGGCCTCCTCTTATCGTCTGTTCCATCGATGGGTAATCGGACTTGCAGTCGCCGCCCCAGTGTACCGGGAACTTCTGACCGCCGGCGGTGGCAGATCTCGCGAAGAGCACAGCCTCACCTTCTCCCTTCTCCTTTACCAGAAGATCGAAAACAGTCTTGTTATAGAGATACGTATAGAAATTATGCATGCGCTTGGGATCCTTGCCGTCGAACCAGGCAACGCCGCGATCAGGGATCCTCTCACCGAAGTCGGTCTTGAAACAGTCGACGCCCATATCGAGAATATCCTTGAGCTTGCCGGCATACCACTCGCACGCCGCGGGATTAGTGAAATCCACTATCCCCATGCCGGGCTGCCAGAGATCGGTCTGCCAGATGCTGCCGTCGGTATTCTTCAGAAGATACCCGTTTGCGGCTCCCTCATCGAAGATCTCGGATTCCTGGGCGATATAGGAATTGATCCAGACGCAGACCTTCAGTCCTCTTTGATGAAGCTTATTAATCAGCCCTTCGGGATCCGGGAAGACATCCCTGTCCCAGAGGAAATTACACCAGTGGCTGTCCTTCATCCAGAAGCAGTCGAAATGGAATACCGAGAGATCGATGCCGCGCTCTTTCATTCCGTCGACGAAAGACAATACCGTCGCCTCATCGTAATCGGTTATAAAAGATGTGGAGAGCCACAGTCCGTAGGACCAGTCAGGAAGTACCGGGGATCTTCCGGTCAGGCCGGTATAGAGTCTCAGGACATCCTTGGGGGAATCTCCGGCAAAAAGGAAATAATCGAGACACTCGCCCTCGACGGAGAATCCGACTCTGCTGACATGCTCGCTTCCGACTTCGAAAGACACCGTCTCGCTGTGATTGACGAATACGCCCAGATTACGGTCCGTCATGTAGAAAGGGATATTCTTATATGCCTGCTCGGAGAATGTTCCTCCGTCCTTGTTTATGATATCGACGCTCTGCCCGTTCTTGATAAATGTGCCGAATCTTTCTCCCAGTCCGTAGACATGCTCTCCGACAGAGAGGCTCAGCTGCTCGCGCATATATACCGTATCCGGACCTTCAACGAATGCCAGAGCGTTCCCGTCGGATGAAGTGATCTTCTTCCCGTCACGGACCAGCTCGAATGAATAATCTGTCTTATTGAAAGTGATCGTACTGCTGCCGCTTTTTATACTTACCGATCCCTCGTCTTCAAAAACCTCGAAAGCAACCGGTGATGCGGGCATCTGAAGTTCGAAGTAAGACTCGAGAAGATAAGGGTTCCCCTTATGCCTGTAAGTCCTGATCCTGAATACATTCTCAAAGGGAGAAGTTATCTCCATGGTCAGGAAGACTCCTCCGAGCGTACATCCTTTTCCGTATACTCTGTAAGTGGGAACTGTCAGGGTGAGCTTTCCGCTCTCCTTCTTTATGAATCTTATCTCCCTGGCGGGATGGATAGTATATCCCTCGCGGGTAAGCCACGCTCCGTCGCTGAATTTCATGGGAACCTCCGAAATATATGTATTCAAACTTGATTATACACCAAACAAATCCGTCTTCATCTGTGATACAATCCTCTTAAGGATTATCCGGTGCGGGGTTTATGGATCATGAAGAAGAAAGAACGCCTGATGGGCATTACCATGTCACTTATCATCTCTGCGGCAATGGGCATACTGGCCGCATTTATCATTCTGAAGACCAATCCAATGGCGACGCAGGGCTCTTCCCCTCTGATGATATATATCGTTAATATCGTGCTCTCGATGATCGTCGGTCTTTTCGTGGCGCTCTTTATCCCGCTCGGCCGTCTGGGAAGACGCCTTACGATAAAGGCGGGAGCCAATCCTCCCGGACTTAAGTTCACGCTCATAAACTGTATCCCGATATCCTCGGGCAATACCGTAATAGTAAGTATCATCGTCAGCCTGATCGGTGTAGTCACCGCGAGGTCCAAGATGTCTCCGGAAGTTCTTTCGAGCGTCCCCCCCTTTCCCGTCATGTGGATAGGATCGTGGCTCAGGCTCTTCATCCCCACTCTTATAGTCAGCTATATCCTGGCGATCGTCCTCTCCCCGGTCCTTGCACGTGCCTTCGGTATCAACGGCGCCCGTTCGGGAGACTCTATCGTGGGACCCGTAGGCGGGACCAGACCCCCTCAGATCGATATCGGTAAGGAAGATAAAGACGAAGCCTGAAGCGTCATGTTCTGACGATATTCCGTGCCCAGATCCCGCTTTTTACCATCACCCCTCCGATGATGCATTTTATTATCTCGCCCGACTGAACGATGGCGAGCATCCATAAAACGGAGAGGTTCGTGTATCTGCTGAGGACATACGCGAGCGGAACCGATATCACCAGAGCGAAACAGCTGTCGAAAAGGAAAGTGATAAACGTGTTTCCTCCCGATCTGATGATGAAATACGATGCATGCATATAAGCGACCAGCGGCATCGCCAGGGCATTAAGAAAGATAATGCCCGATGCCAGACGCCTGACAGGTTCTGAAGTATTATAGAACAGCGGGAAGAACGGACTTATTATCCCGAGTACAACAGCGCATATGATCCCGCAGAATACCGTGAAGTCGCGGATCTTGATCGCGCTGTCGCGGGCCTTCTCTATTTCGCCGTTCCCGAGCTGCTGTCCGACGATGATCCCGACAGCTTCACCCATCGCGAGGAAAGATACGGCCACCAGTCCCCAGATAGTCGAAGATATGCTTGTCGCAGGGACTGCGGTAAGACTCCTGTATGAATAACTCTGATTGATAACGACATTTCCCAGCGACCAGAGAGTCTCATTGGCCATCAGCGGAAGAGATCGGATTATAAACTGACCTATGAGCTTGCCTGGTATCCTGAAATGACTGAACGCCCCGATTATAAATGCGTGCTTCGCCGAGTGTGTTCCCGTATAGATGACGAGGAATCCGAGTTCGACGAATCTCGAGATGACGGTCGCGATAGCTGCGCCTCTGGCACCCATGGCCGGACATCCGAGATATCCGAAGATAAGGACGAAGTTGCCCAGAAGATTTACAAATATGGCAATGACGGAAGCGATCATGGGGATGGATGTGTTTCCCGTATCGCGAAGCGTTCCCGAATAAGCATTGGTGAGGCCGACGGGGATCAGTCCGAAGAGCATTATCATCATGTATTCGGTTCCTGTCTTAAGTATCGCTTCGGGATCGGCGACAGAGCCCTCACCCTTCAGGAAAAGAGATATCAGCGCGGGTGTAAAAAGAAGAAAGATCCCTATGCTCAGAAGAGACATGAAGGTATTGGCGATGAGCTTGAACTGAAATGTCCACCGGACTCCTTCGGTATCCCCCTTGCCGTAATACTGCGCGGTAAAGATACCGACTCCCGCCGTTGTTCCGAAGATCAGAAGATAGAATACGAAGGCCAGCTGATTGGCGATCGCCACTCCCGAGAGCTCGTTTGTACCGAGACACCCGATCATGAGATTATCCAGAAGACTGACGAGGTTACTGACTCCGTTCTGGATCATCATCGGAACGGCTATCGTGAGAACCATCCTATAGAAAGCCCTGTTGCCAAGGCGTTTTTTGATATCCATGTTTATTCCTTTTTGCCGCTTGCGATACGTATCAGGAGTATATCCTGCTGTCTGTGACCTTTCCGTCCTTCCAGGTCATGTCGATCTTTTTCCCGCCTTTGATGCAAAGGCCTCTGACAGATCCGCTGTTCCATTCCCCGGGAAGGGCAGGCAACAATTGTACATCATCACCCTCGCATTGTACAAGCATCTGAAGAATACCGTTCGCAAGACCAAAATTCCCGTCGATCTGAAACGGCGGATGATCGTCAAAAAGATTCGGCAGCAGCGAGTTCTGTTTCAGGAGTTTCAGATGCTCAAGCGCTTCGTTTCCGTCGCCGAGCCTCGCATACAGATTTATTATCCAGGCACGGCTCCATCCGGTATGCCCGCCGCCGTTACCAAGCCTCACCTCAAGTGTCTTCCTCGCAGCTTCCATGAGCCCGGGAGTTTCCCTGTTTATGGAATGACCCGGCATCAGTCCGAAAAGATGCGATATATGCCTGTGCCCGGGATCGGTCTCTGTCTCTTCGCCGTGCCATTCGGCGATCCGGCCGTCTTCCGTGATCCTTACCGGCCGTATATGAGGCATGGCGGATCTTATCTCTGCTGTCTCGGGCAGATCTTCCTTACCGAGGATCTCCGCGGCCTTAAGACACGAAGAAAAGAGTTCCTTCATTATCATGTCATCCATGGACGCTCCGCCGCAGACGCACCCCGTCTCCCCGTTACCGAGCCTGTATTCGTTCTCGGGAGAAACGGTCGGATATATCGTAAGGAAGCCGTCCTTAATGACGCTCATATCAATAAGAAATACCGCGGCTTCAAGCATCGTATCAAAATGCTCCCGCAGAAATCCCATATCGTTCGTATATTCATAATGCTCCATAATGTGAAGACAGAGCCATGCCGCGCCCATCACCCAGTATGTCGATGACAGGCATGTATCCTGGGGCGCGCAATCCCCGTAGATATCCGTATTATGGTGAGAAACGAATCCGCGGGCGCCGTACATCCGGGATGCCACTTCCCGTCCCCTCGGCTTCATCCGTTCTATCAGGTCAAAAAGCGGCAGATGGCACTCGGACAGCCCGCACGCTTCCGCGGGCCAGTAGTTCATCTGCGTATTGATGTTTATCGTATATTTGCTTCCCCACATGGGATCTTTGTCCTTATTCCAGATCCCCTGCAGGTTCAGAGGCTGGGATCCCGGGCGGCTTCCCGCGATCATGAGATATCTTCCGAAGTTAAAGAGCCTCACATATTCCCACTGATCCTCCGGCAGCTCCAGAGATACCCGGTCATAGAGTCCGCGGACGTCCTTCACGTGCCGTTCCCTGATATCTTCATATCCTCTGCCGGCGGCCCTGTCCAGATCCTCTTTCACATAGGAGAAGACGCGGTCTTTGCTGCCCTGATAGAATGTGCTCGTTGCGCAGATATAGATGACCGCTTCAGAGGCTCCCCTGACAACGATACTCTCGCCGATACTTTCGGCGGTCCCTCCTTCGGTAACGACCTTGATCCCGCATCCGAAAGACACGGAATCCTCGCCTTCGGTCCTTCCCGTAAGATATGTCATGAAGTCGTCCGTATTACTGACCGTACCGGTATCCAGATGATATCCGGGTCTCCTGTATACCTGTTTGCCGTATGGTCTCGTATCCCACGTGATATTGCCTCGTCCGAGGCTCGTCATAAAGGACAGCCTGCCTTCTTCCGAACGCATCCTGACGGCTATGACATTGTCGGGATAACTAGCTATCACTTCGCGGCTTATCAGGTCATCCCCCTTACGGTAATTGACAGAAAAGACCGAATCGGCGATATCAAGAGATCTCTCATAATCGGAGATATTGTCATCATCCCCGTCGAAAAGGATATAGAGATTACATAAAGCTTCATAGCGGCTCATATTATCGGGAGTTCCCGACAGCGCCAGTGCGCACAGATCCTCGGCATCTCTTATCCTGCCCTCATCAAGTGCGCGGCGGATCACGGGAAGCTTGGACAGAGCCGAAGGGTTCACCCTGTCGCGGGGACCTCCGAACCATATCGAATCCTCATTTAACTGAAGGATCTCGGTACCGGTACCGCCGTATATCATGGCGCCCATCCTGCCGTTTCCCACCGGGAGTGCTTCGTTCCAGTCCTTTGCCGGCTTATCAAATACTATCCTTCCGGTATCCTTCATACGACCTCTTCACTCTTCTTTTGAGAAGCATCCTGCCTTATAAAACCGCAGACCAGAGCACCTGCCGGGCAGGCTTTGACGCACTCGCCGCATCTTATGCATTCCATGCTGTTGGGCGTCCTGGACGGATCGATGTTCATATTGCAGACCCCGGCACATTTGCCGCAGCTGATGCACTTATCCTTCGACAGGTCCATCCTGTAAAGAGCGGCCTTATTGAAGAATCCGTATATGGCGCCGAGCGGGCACAGGTATTTACAGAAAGGCCTCCAGACGATAAGCGATGCCGATAAGATGATCCCGAGTATCACGAGTTTCTGTTCAAAAAGGTTCCCGAGCATGGGCCTGACCCTGGGATCCGCCGCGGAAAGCAGAAGACCTGCGATGGTCCCCGAAGGGCAGATATATTTACAGAAAAAAGGCGTCAGCTTAAAAGTAAACGGCAGTATGATCACAAAAAGAGCGAGGATCACATATTTCAGGTATCTGAGTATCCGATCGCCCTTAAACCTGTTTTTCTTGAAAAACGGTATCTTAAACAGGATATCCTGTAAGAATCCGAACGGGCACAGAAACCCGCAGACCGCCCTGCCGAGAACCGCTCCGAAAAATATGAGAAGTCCGACAACATAGTATGGGACCTTGAACTTGAGCCCCGTAAGAAATGTCTGCAAAGAACCGATCGGGCATGCTCCTACCGCACCGGGACACGAATAGCAGTTAAGCCCCGGAACGCACACGGACTTCGTCGCGCCGGTATAGATCTGCCCCGTGAAAAATCCTTTTATGTTGGCATTACAGAGTATCGCGGATAAAGCCTGTATTATCGTCCTTTTCTTACCCAATTCCGACACACTCCATGCAGATCCTTATCGCCTTGGCAAGAACATCCGTATGCTGATCAAGGCATATACCGGCGGCTACCGCCGCGATCCCCGCAGCGATAAGGATAAGAGCCGGAATGTTCTTCCTCATAGAAATTCCTCGATGATATCCGCCCACTCGGAATAGGAGTTGGATCCTACCACCAGCTGATCTCCCGACGAAGGCGTCAGGACATGACCCTGCCTGTCGACAAAAATGGTGGTGGGCACATAGCCCGACTGGAACTGATCGAACTCGCCTGTGTAATGGAGTATCGGATACGTGATCCCCGACGAAGACAGTACATCGTCAACGCTGTCCTCCATGCTCATATCGGAATAGACTCCGATTATCAGAAGGCCCTGATCGGAATAATCCTCATAAAGGCTCTCCAGTTCGGGCATCTCGCCTACACAGGGACCGCACCAGGGTTCCCAGAAATTGATCATGGTGACTTCATGCTCGGCAAAGACCGTCTGGTCATAAACGTTTCCATCGCGATCGGTAGTACTGAACTTGAAGTCCGGATCGAACTCGGGCTCGAGCGCTCCGGTCTCATATCCGGTGGTATCACCGGTCGTCTCTTCCGTCGTGGTGATCTCAGTCTCTTCGGGATCGTCACCGGATGAAGTCTGCTTCTTACTGCCGCTGCAGGAAACAAGAGAAAGGCACAGCATAAGAGCCGTGATAACTGTTACACTTCTGAAAAATGTTCTCTTCATAAATCTGTTGACCTCGGGATCATGCTTTTTTACGGGCAAGCTCTTCGGCCTCGATCTCCTCTTCCTCTTCCTTTTTCTCGGTATCGAGGAAGCACCAGCCGCCGACAAGGAGAAGGAGGATGGTAGCCATAAGGATAAAGAAATAGCCGGAATTATAACCCCACTCGACGACTGACTCCTTGTTGCCGTTGAGCATGATATTCTCGATCTGGTTGATCATGTCGATCGTATGCTGGAAATTGGCAGCGGAAGACTTGTCCATCAGAACGCGGATCATGAAGATGACCGCATTGCCTATACCCAGAAAGACAACTTTCTTACAGTGTCCTCCAAGGATCATCAGAACGCCGCCGACGGAGATCAGGAGCATCAGAAAACCGGTGATAGACGGGAACATGGCAAATTCCCTGACGTTCAGTTTGCCGTTATATTCCACGATTATCGTCATATAAGGAAGATAAATGGCTATCAGCAATAAAAGGCACGAACAGGCAAATATGATTTCCTTCGCACTTTTATTCATAAGACTTTTCATACTTCCCTCCGGTATTAAAAGAAATTGACACAGCAATTATAACACGATATTCGGTCGTGACTATATATGGGAAGTAACTTTTTATGGTCTTTGATCAGTCTTCGGAGAGAGTATAGAGCAGCCCGAAAATGAGCATCATGACACCGCTCAGGATCATTACGTAGAATCCGAACGTATGCCCCCAGTCAAAGACCGTCTCACTGTTGGAATCAAAGAGCGCATTCGATAACTCGTTAAGGAGCTTCATACTCTGCCCGGCCCTGGCGGCACTCGCGGAATCAGTAAAGGCTCTTACCATGACCAGTATGGCAGCGATCGCCCCTACGAGCGCGGCTTTGGTCTTCATGCCGTTAAGAAGTACAAAGACACCCAGAGCCGCCACGATCAGCATGATGAATCCGAACAAGCTCGGCATGACCGTGGTTGTCGATGTCTCGGTCCTGTTTCCTAGCGAGGCCGTGATCTTAATGTACGGCAGGAACAGCGACACACCGAATAAAAGGCTGAAAAAACCGAAAATGATCCCTTTCAGATTAATTTCCCTCATTTTCTATCCCCCCTAAGGAAAATTTGTTAATTGACAGATATTATACACTATTTTCCGTCTTTAACAATTCTTTAACTATTGTTGGCAATCGCTTAAATATCCTCGGATAATATGATGTACAGGAACCTCATGAAAGTTATGAGGGTGGATATAGATAATGGGGAGCAGCCGCAGCGATAACTGCGGTTGTTTCTTTTTTGTAAACAATGCGCTTTCGGGCCCCCTCTCAGATTTTCAAATCCATTTCCTGAGAATATAATTAAACATACGAGAGGTGACTATTATGAAGATATGCGCATTTATCGGCGATATGTTCAGAGACTATTCGTCGGAAGTTATAAAGACCCTGGAAGCCATGGCTGTCAAAAACGGGCACAATATCGAGATCTTCGGTAACTGCGCTGTCCCGAGCGAGAACCCTCTCCACGCGGAAGGTCTCAAGAGCATACTTAAGATACCTCCCTTAGACACTTATGACGGGATAATCCTCTGTTCGGATACGCTGAACCATGCGGGACTTAACAAGG
>JAFZWN010000059.1 GCA_017617295.1 Clostridiales bacterium
ATTTCCACTGCGCGAAAGAAGGTCATAAACTCGATGCCATCGAAGCGTGTGACAAGGTCAGTTACTGTGTTATGGACGAAGGCTTTCGCAAGGAAGGCGAATGGGCTTTGAATATCAGAAGCGTTATCGTATTCGGACGCATGAAGATAGTTGAAGACGAAGAGAAGCGCATCGAGATCGGAACTAATCTTTGTCGAAAGTTCTCGGATGACGAATCGTATATCGAGCATGAGATAAAGAATGCGTTGCCGAGAGCATTGTGCCTGGAGCTGACGCCTGAACATATTACGGGAAAACTGGTGAATGAATCTTAATAGACAACGGAGGGTTATAAAATGAATGCTTTGATAATTAATTGCAGTCCTGTAAGAACGGGAGCAACAGCCGAGATAGCAAGAATAGTTTCAGACTCGTTATCTGAAAGATACAGTGTCAGAAATATATGCATAGATGACTATTCGTTCAAGTTCTGCAAAGGATGTCGTGCTTGTCACAACACCGCTCAGTGTGTCATGAGTGATGCGGATGTTATCAGAGGCATCATGGACGAATTCGATGCTGCAGATGTGATCGTATCTGTCGCTCCGTCGTATTGGGCAGATATTCCCGGGCAGTTTAAGGCTTTCATTGATCGCTGTACTCCCTGGTGCAATACACATGAACCGCATGCAACTATAAGCTCAGGGAAGAAGGGATATGCGATCGCCCTGAGGACCGGACCCAATATGCCTGAATGTGAGAGGATCATCGGCAGCATAGAACACTTTTACGGACATCTCGAGATAGAGTGTGCGGGACACCTGGGATTAACATCTGTCGAATACAAGGAAGATGTTGAGCCCAGAAAGAATGAGATACTGGATCTTTGTTCGAAGATCTGATCGCGTAGCTTTTACAGGAAAGAATTTATTGCTTCAAGATAAACATCCGTGTGAGCATTGTGTATATCGTGAGTACTGTCTTCAGTTTCAATGAAGCGGCAATTATCGCCTATCAGGGATACTGCTCTGTCAGCTTGTTCACGCGTTGCGGCACAGAGGTATACGTCACCTTCCATACCTTCCTTTGCATGGATATATACACAGGGAACTTCGATGTCGGCAAGGATATCCTCTTGCCTCAGACCGTGGTTCCATGAAAGGTCGTAGAAATTCTCTCCGTATTCGAGATCATAATCAACAGCTGAAGTCAGAAATCCCCACATGCTCGCCGGAAGAAATCCGATCCTGACGGGCTCGCCCGGATGGTTCTCGCGATAGCTTTGTGCATAGTCAGCTATCTTGGGCATGGGTCCCGGCATATAAAGTTCGCCCCAATAGCAGTGCCTCAGATAATATGCTTCCCAGCACTCCGACTTATCGGACTGAAGGTACTCATGGATGTTCAGAAATGAATCACGATATGAGAAAGCATTCTCCCAGTTATCTCCTTCGGTTGAGAAGATGGGCGGATCTTCCATAACGAGACCGCGGATATTATCTCCGCCGTAAGCCGCGATATACGCTGCCGTTATAGCTCCGTTAGAGTGGCCTGCGACAACAGTAGACTCACCTATGACATTATCTACGAACCATATAAGATCGTCGCCGTTAGTATCCAGATAGTAGAGACTTTCGTCGTGCGATGAACCGCCGTGACCATAGACATCTATTGCATATACGTGCCAGTTCTCGGAAAGCTCCGGAAGGATCTTGCCGTAGTTCTCCCAGTTGCTCATCTGGCCGTGTATAAGGAGCAGTGCAGGCTTGTCATTATCTACTTCGCCGTAATTTATCAAATGACCGTTCGGAAGTGTTACCTGCTTTTCGATCGCACCAGACTTTTTTATGCCGTTCTCGTATGTATCGAACCAGTGAATGTTGTGATACCAGAATGCACCGAATGCTATTGCCGATAAAGCGATCACTGCTGTAAATATCATTAACACTTTTCTTAACCTCTTCATATTGTCTGCCTTCTTTTGTTCTTTAGTTAAATTCTAAAGCGAAGACAGGGTAGACACCACCAACTGAAATTTACAGAAAAGTGCGATAAATGTTATTTTCGGTTGCTTTTGACTTATGATCCGAATATTCGCTCTACGACTTCTTCGTATTCGGCGTATTTCTTAGCTTTCAGCATACGCTTAATGTCACGTTCCTTGCCGTCAAAAAGAGCACCCCAATAAGACCACAGTTCTCTCATCTTATGAAGGACATTGATATCAGGCGACATGATGTTCTGATACTCATGGTAGAGGGTATCGTGAAGTCTCCTGAACTTTTTTAAGTCTGTTTCTGTTGTAAGGCCTGTAAGCTTATCCGCCAAAGAAGGATCGGATATCAGACCTCTGCCTAACATTACGGGATCAAGATCGGTATTGAACGTATCGGAGAATCGTTCGTAATCCTGTGCGGTAAAGATATTTCCGTTATATACGAGAGGACACTTGGAATGCTCCAGCGCATATGCGAAGTATTCGGTTCTTGGTTCGCCTTTATAAAAGTCGGATCTTATCCTGGGGTGTACGATCAGTTCGCTGACGGGGAAGCCGTTAAAGATATCCACAAGATCGTAGAACTCGTCAGGGTTATAAAAGCCGAGTCTTGTCTTGATCGATATCTGCATATTCTCTGATCCTGC
>JAFZWN010000060.1 GCA_017617295.1 Clostridiales bacterium
ATCTGTTAACCTGTTGCTACTTGGAATAATTGGTTATTCTTCCCTATTATCCAAATCTTATCCGAGATGAACTCAAATCTCTGAAATGCCCTGTTTTATTGGCTTTCAGAACCTCGTCTACTATTCGAGTTCTATCGTGGCCGGGGGCTTGCCCGTGCAGTCGTAAAGGACTCTGTTGATGCCCTTGACCTCGTTTACGATACGTGATGATACACGGCCTATAAGGGACCAGGGAAGCTCTGCGAATTCGGCTGTCATGAAGTCCGTGGTGGTGACGGCGCGAAGGACGCATGCGTAATCGTATGTCCTCTCGTCGCCCATGCATCCGACGGATCTCATGTTGGTGAGAGCGGCGAAATACTGGTTTGCGGATCTGTCAAATCCTGCCTTTGCCATCTCCTGTCTGAAGATGTGATCTGCATTCTGGACGAGCTTGACCTTCTCCTCGGTAACTTCGCCGATGATGCGGATCGCGAGTCCGGGGCCCGGGAACGGCTGACGGAATACGAGGTTCTCGGGGATTCCGAGCTCGAGGCCGGCCTTTCTGACCTCATCCTTGAAGAGGAGACGCAGCGGCTCGATGATCTCCTTGAAGTCAACGCAGTCGGGAAGTCCGCCTACGTTGTGGTGGCTCTTGATGACGGCACTCTTGCCGAGGCCGGATTCGATAACGTCGGGATAGATCGTACCCTGTACGAGGAAATCAACGGCACCGATCTTCTTGGCCTCTTCCTCGAATACGCGGATGAATTCCTCACCGATGATCTTTCTCTTCTTCTCGGGCTCCTCGACGCCAGCGAGCTTATCGTAGAAATGCTGCTGGGCATTGACCCTTACGAAGTTAAGATCGTAGGGACCTTCGGGACCGAATACCGCTTCTACCTCATCGCCCTCGTTCTTACGGAGAAGTCCGTGGTCGACGAATACGCAGGTGAGCTGCTTGCCGACAGCCTTGGAAAGAAGTACTGCGGCTACGGAAGAATCAACGCCGCCCGAGAGCGCGCAGAGGACCTTGCCGGAGCCGACCTTTTCGCGGATCTCCTTGATGGAAGTCTCGACGAAGGAATCCATCTTCCAGTCGCACTTGCAGCCGCAGGCTCTCTTAAGGAAGTTCTCGAGGATCTTGTTGCCTTCGACGGTGTGTGATACCTCGGGATGGAACTGTACGCAGTAGAGCTTCTTCTCCTCGTTCTGAGCGGCGGCAACGGGGCATACGGAAGTCGTAGCCGTAACGGTAAAGCCGGGAGCTGCCTCTGCAATATAGACGGTGTGGCTCATCCAGCAGACCGTCTTGTCGGAAACATGCCTGAAAAGAGTTGTCTTGTTATCAACGTCAACTTCCGTATGACCGTACTCGCGGACGGGCGCGGTGGCGACCTTACCGCCGAGAAGATAGTTCATGAGCTGTGCGCCGTAGCAGATACCGAGTATCGGGATACCGAGCTCGAAGATGGCCTTGTCGCAGCGGGGAGCATCGTCGTCACAGACATTGCTCGGACCGCCCGTGAAGATGATGCCCTTGGGGTTCATCTGCCGGATCTTTTCGATCGGCATATTGTAAGGATGTACCTCACAGTAGACCGACAGCTCTCTGACGCGTCTTGCGATCAGCTGGTTGTACTGGCCTCCGAAGTCGAGTACCAATATCATTTCTTTTTCCATTTCTTTATCCTCCGTAAGGACCGCCCGCAGGCGGCTTTTATGACTTTATCAGACTTCTATGCAGGCGGTGGCCATAACCGTGTCAGCTCCGGGGTCAAAGACCACGATGATGTACTGACCGGCTTCGAGTCCGCCTTCTCTAACATATTCCGCCGTTACACTGTCGCTGAAGTCTTCCGTTACCGTAAATGTGCGGAATCCCTCCTGCGGCTCGCCATTAAAGAATACCTTATAGTAGAATACGATCCCCGCCGTGTAGAATTCGTTTGTCTGGATGTGGAACACGATATGGTCATCGGCCGTATAGAAATCGCTGACCGACGTGCCCGTGGAATCCAGGAATTCGTATGTGAACACATTATTGCTGTCGCCTTCGACCACTGTCATGTCACCGGCGAATTCGGGAGCCGGTATATCGGAAGGCTGTCTGTTCAAAGGCGTGTCGGGACCGTCCTGCTGAGAGGAAGGATCGACGATATAGCCGTAGTCTTCGGCAGGAAGCCTTCCCTGTTCGATAAGACGGCTTATGGCCGCATCGTATGCTTCGTCGGGGAAGAATGTCGGAAAATCGAAGTAAGGAGCATCCCAGGATCCGAGCTCATCCTCGTTACGTATCTGAAGATTGCCGTCGGGTCCTATTCCGACGATTATATCCATGCCGAAAGTCATGGTACCGACTTCGGGAAGGAGTCCGGTAACGAAGTAGATAAGGGAATCCTCGGCCTGCGTGATGTTTCCTTCCTGCGAAGGGTCGAGATCCTCGATTATGATCTCTGATACGTAATCCGCGATCTCTTCGGGAGAAGAAAGCGCCATGTCAAAGAGCTCGGGGGCAGAAGGTGCCGTGACCTCCAGATGTACAGTCTTGGTGTTGTCATCGTTTGAAGTATATGTGGCATCGAATTCCATGCCGTATATGATCTCTCTGATATATTCGTTGACATTACTGTAACCGGAATACTCGATCATGCCGTTACTTAAGACCGCTGCCGACTGTACTCTCGTAAAATATCCGACCGCAACGTCGAAAGCTTCGGAATCGGCGATCTCCCTGAAGATGATGCCTTCTCCCGTGAAGCCTTTCATATCTGAAGCCAGGTTCTCGCAGCTGCCGTAAAAGAGCTCCCAGACATTGTTCTTTTCGCTATAGACCGCCATGAGTTTCCAGGAATAATCACACATCCTGTCGGTAGAAGCCACATCGGCCAGGAATGTATCCAGGTCGTAGGTAAATGCGGTATCTGCCGCATAGAGTCCCTGAACATCCGGGAAGGACATGGTAACCGTAAGATCGGCATTACCCGTATCTTCATCAAATACGATCTCACCGATCTCATATGTCATCCTGGCTTTAACGGCCGTGGCGATCTGTCCGTGAACGGGACTTGAGATTATGGAATTGAGAGGATCTGTTCCTCCCTGTACGTATGTACCGGATATGTTCCTGTTTCCGGAAATGAAGGCATCAATATAAGAGGAGACGGTCTCCTTTATCTCTTTGGAGGCCTCTCTTTTCCACAAAAACGGTATCTTACATCCGCACAAAAGGCAGACCGATATCGATATCAGCGTAAAAAGAGCAACGGCCTTCCTTCCCGTTCTCATCTTCTGATGATCTCTTCCCTGTTGGGACCGGTCGATACGATAGAGATATGTACGCCGATCTCCTTTTCGATGAAGAAGATATAATCCTGAGCTTCCTTGGGAAGCTTATCGAACTCCGTAATGCCTCTGATATCGGACTTCCATCCGGGAAGCTTGTCAAAGACAGGTTGTGCCCTGTCGATCTTGGTCGGGTTCGGGAAATCCTTTGTAACTTCACCGTCGATCTCATATCCGATGCAGACGGGGATCTCGTCAAGATAGCCGAGGCAGTCGATATTCGTGAGAGCGACTTCGGTAGCGCCCTGGATCTGACATCCGTATCTTGTGGCAACGGCATCAAACCAGCCGACTCTTCTGGGTCTGCCGGTCGTGGCACCGTACTCGCCCTTGTCTCCACCTCTGTCACGGAGTTCCTTGGCCTTGGCTTCGTCAAGGATCTCACTGACAAAAGCACCTGCTCCTACTGCGGAGGAATAAGCCTTTACTACCGTAACGATATCCTTGATCTCATAAGGAGGGATACCTGCGCCGACTGCGCCGTAACCAGCAAGTGTGGAGGAAGACGTTACCATCGGATAGATACCGTGGTCGGGATCCTTCATGGAACCGAGCTGACCCTCGAGGAGGATCTTCTTACCGGACTTAAGTGCCTCGTGGATGAATACATTTGTATCGGCAACGAAAGGAGCGATGATGTCGGCATAACCGCTGACTTCCTCAAAGAGAGCTTCGGGATCCATGGGAGTCTCATGATAGAGGTGCTCGATAAGAGTGTTCTTGATCTCGAGGACTCTCCTGATCTTCTCCTTGAGAGCCTCTTTATCAAAGAGCTCCGCTACCTGGAAGCCGATCTTGGCATATTTGTCGGAATAGAACGGCGCGATACCGGACTTCGTCGAACCGAAAGCCTTACCCTTGAGCCTTGCCTCTTCATATTCGTCGAACTTAACGTGATAGGGCATTATGATCTGCGCTCTGTCAGATACTATGATGTTGGGCTCGAGGCCTCTCTCCTTAAGTTCGTTATATTCCTTGATGAATTTCTTGATGTCAAGTGCGACACCGTTACCAATGATGTTTACTACGTTCTTGTGGCAAACGCCCGACGGCATCAGATGGAGAGCAAATCTCCCGTATTCGTTGATGATCGTATGTCCCGCATTGGCACCGCCCTGAAAACGGATTACGACATCCGACTCGCTAGCGAGGAGATCGGTGATCTTACCTTTACCCTCGTCACCCCAGTTTGCTCCGACTATTGCCTTGACCATTAGAAACTACCTCCGAGATTAAATACGCGAAGATTATAATTTATATAAAGACAAAAAACAATGAAAAATCGCTCATATCATTTGTTCTTTACCGTTTTTTATGTAATCGAGAGCCTGTTCTTTGGCCCTTAGTTCGACACTGCTGTCCAGAGGCGGGAGTATATAATCCTCTCCGTATTTTCTCTTCAGGGCCCTTAAAAGGAGCATGTCGGTGATCTCGGGATTCTTCGGAAGAAGGCTGCCGTGTGAATATGTGCAGAACGTGTTCTTATAGACTGCGCCCTCGTATCCGTCCTCACCGTTGTTGCCGTGCCCGGTAATGACCTTCATGAAAGGCTTTACGACCTTTCGCCCGTCGGATCCGTCCCCGAAATACGTCCTTCCGCTGTGGTTCTCGAATCCCACTATCGTTGCCTTGGAACCGTCGTCGAGCGTCAGTTCGTAGACGGTGTCGTTTATGAACCTCTCGGGTCTTCCTTCCGTATAAAGATCCAGATATCCCAAGCATTCCAGGGTCGATCCGTCGATCTCCTTATAGTATCTTCCGAGCATCTGATAGCCGCCGCAGATACAGAGAAAAACGACTCCGCTCTCGATCATGCCGGTTATCGTCTTTCCCTTGACGTTACGAAGGTCGCTGTTCATTATGTTCTGCTCGCTGTCCTGACCGCCTCCGAGGAACGCGATATCGATCTCGTCGCCCTTCAGTTCATCTCCCACGGAGATGCTCCTGACTTCCGTCCTTATCCCGCGCAGGACGGCTCTTCTATAGAGAGCGAGCACGTTGCCGCGGTCTCCGTACAAGTTAAGAAGGTCCGGATAAAAATGTCCTATCGTAAGCTCTGTCATTTCCAAAAATCCTTCAGGTCGTATTCTTTTACGAGCATTGCCCTGAGAGCAAGCATCGAAGTATAGTTCGGCAGTACATACAGGCATTCGCCGTCCCCGCAGGAATCCAGGAGACCCTTAAGTATCGCCGACGCATTATCCATGTCTCCCGCCTCTTTTACATCCATTCCCGCATATGCCAGCCGCAGCCTCATGTCCTCGTATCTCTGACCCGATACTGCCACATTCTTTGGCAGATCCTCCGCCTTGGCTTCTATATCCACATCCCATATCCACGAGATATCCTTGCCGTCGGCGAAGTTACTGGACAGGAGCATCATGAGCCCTCCGGCGTCCTCGCTCCTGGCAACGAGATCCAGGCTGCTCTCAAGTCCCACGGGGTTCTTGACGAGAAGGATACAGATCTTCTTGTTTCCGATCTCGATCTTCTCCATCCTGCCGAAAGCGGCCTCGACATTGTCCTGGCTCTTTACGGCTTTCTCAAAGATCTCATCTTCCGTTATATCCTTCTCAACACACTTTAAGAAGGCCGTTACCGCGCTTACCGCCGCGCAAGTGTTATAGATATTGTGAGCTCCGGGTATCTTCAAGGTCATGTCGATATCCCTGCCGGTCTCCTCGTTTCTGATCGTTATGCCGTAATCATCCGATGAGGGGCTTCTCGACAGATCGTATCTTACGGATATGTGATCCTTCGGGCTCCTTACTCCGCACGAAGGACATCTGAAGTCTCCGAGATGCCCGAAAGACCTCGCCTCATACTCGTATCTCACCTTGCATTCAGGACAGTAGACGGCATCGGGAGATGCAGGTATCACGGACTTTTTGACGGGATACCTTATGTTGTTCTCCTTCATGGAATCCTTGTTCATCCCGTAGAAAAATGCCTTCTCTTCCCTGCCCTGACCTATCGATGCCACGAGGGAATCGTCGGCATTCAAAACGAGTACGGCATCAGTCGAACCCGTTCCCTTTTTGATCATGTCGCGGGTATGTGTCAGTTCGCCGTAACGGTCGAGCTGATCCCTGAAGAGATTGGTCACGACGCATACTTTGGGCGCCAGATCCTTTGCCGTCTTGGCAAAGGCCGCCTCATCCGTCTCGAGTACATAGACCGTACCTTTTGACTCACCTTTTGCCTTTTTAATCTCGTCTTTTCCACAGATCAGGGTCGTTGCCAGACCCGTGGCGAGATTGGCTCCCGAGATATTATTGACGACATCGTAACCCAGGGTATTCAACATGTCGGATATCATGTGAGATGTCGTCGTCTTTCCGTTCGTTCCGGTAATGGTGATTATGTTCTTGCCCGCGGCTGTTCTTCTTATGACGGTCGGATCGGTCTTGAGTGCCAGTTTTCCGGGCAGGGTCGTAGCACCCTTTCCCATCAGTCTCAGTACTTTTCTGCTTGTTTTGGCTGCTATGAAAGCCAGGTCTTTTCTAATCATCGATGATATGACCGATCACCAGGAGCCTTTGTGTACCGCTCGACGTATATGTGCAGGTAACGAGCGTAAGCTGCTTGGTATCGGTTATGTCTCCTCTAATATTTTCGTACAGTTCCGAAGGCGGGATGATCTTTATCTCGTCGATGATATAGGTATACTCGTGTCCGTCCACGGTAACTATCCTGACGGGATCTCCGATCTTGGCCCGATCCAGAGTGTTGAACATACTGTACTCGACTCTCATGTGGTGAGCAAGTATGGTGCAGTTTCCGACTTCACCGGGCATTACCGACTCGGGAAAATGTCCTCCGCCGTATCTTAATGATATATTGGTAGCTTCATCCCAAACAGTAATATGGATATTAGCATCACCGTCTATATCCAGAAGAGCGATGCAGTTGAGGACCACCGAAGAAGGCAGTTCTCCCTGAGCCTGCTCCATCTGTTCCTGCAGGGCGATTATCTCATCCTCATCCCCGAAATAATCGTATTCCTCGCCGTTTACCTGCAGGGCATCCCTGTCCACGACAAAAGTGATCTCGGTATCCTCCCCGAGGCTTATCATCTCACGGACTGACTCCTCCATATCCTCTACAGTATCTTTCCTGATCCAATTCTTTATGGGGTCAACAAGAAAAAGCGCAACCCCTCCGAGAAGAAGGATTATCGCCAATATCAGGAGAAGATCCGAAAGAACATTTCTTTTCTTTTTCTGACCGTATGAAACGTCGTTTTTCATACTTTAATTATAATGCAGTTCTGTGATAATATGTATGATATTTTTATTTCCGTTTGATGTGGAGACAGGGTGCTATGGAAGATCTTTGGAACAGAGCTTTAATGATACTCAAATACGATCCCAACATGAATGATGTTCTGTATGATTCTATTTGCAGAAGACTCAAAGCCGAAAGCCAGACAGACGATATCCTGATCCTTTCCTGCAAGGATGAGTATTCCATGAGCCTCATCAAGGGCAGGGATCCCGAGACATACATCCGTAATGCCGTCAGATGCGCTGCCGACCGCGATATCAACGTTCATTTTATCGTCGAAGGTGATGAGGTATCCGCACAGACCATGCAGATGGTGGACAATAAGCTCAAGAGCCGTATTCCAACATCTTCCGCCCTTTCGCCGGAGTTTACTTTTGATAACTTCATAGTCGGAGACTGTAACAGGTTCGCTCATGCGTCGGCTGTCGCAGTTGCCAATAATCCCGGTATCTCGAGCCGTAACCCCCTTTATCTCTGGGGTAATTCGGGTCTCGGAAAGACTCACCTCATAAAGGCTATCGGTTATAGCATCAAGGAAAATCACAAGGATATGAATGTCCTTTATACGACATGCGAGGAGTTTACGACAGCTTTTGTAAACTGCCTGAACAATACGGCTTATGAGGATTTTCGAAATAAGTACCGTAACGTCGATGTCCTTCTCATTGACGATATCCAGTTCCTTATCGGCAAGGAAGGAACGCAGACCGAATTCTTTAATACTTTCGAGACACTGATCAATAACGGCAAGCAGATAGTCATCACATCCGATAAGGCTCCGAAGAACCTTACCGAACTCGATCAGAGGCTCACTTCCAGGTTTCAAAACGGTCTCCCGATGGATATCCAGCCCCCGGATTTTGAGACACGAAAGGCGATCTTTTTAAGTAAGGTCAAGAAGGACGGCCTTAATATCGATGACGAGATCATCAACTATGTCTGCGAGAATATTACCAAGAATGTCCGTGAGCTCAACGGCGCCTATAATATCATCAATTCTCTCTATATCCTGTCTAACGGTGTCTTAAATCTCGAGACCGTGGAATCTCATATGGTCTCCGTGATATCTCCCGGTGCCAACAAGACAGTTACAAAAGAGATGATAATCGATTATGCAGCCAAGTATTACGGCATCGATCAGAAGAAGCTCCTCTCCACTAACAGGAGTAACGATATCTTCAAGGCCAGAGCCGTTGCCATGTACCTCTGCCGCGATCTTATCGATATGAAGCTCGAGAAGATCGGTGATTATTTCGGCGGCAAAAAGCATTCTACGGTCATGAACGCGCTCAATAAAGTTGAGCAGGATAAGAGCCTTCTCAAGGACATCGAACTTATCAAGAAAAGGATAATGGATTCCTGATCATCTACATAAAATGTTTATATGTAGATAAGACGTTGTAAGTTTCCTGTAGAAGGATTGTTCATAAAATCGCTCTGTTCATATGCCTTGATCGGTAAAC
>JAFZWN010000061.1 GCA_017617295.1 Clostridiales bacterium
AAGGATCGAAGCTGCTCCTGATGACATTGAACTTCTTACTTACGGACGGACAAGAAAAGAGATCTCAGCAGAACTGAAGCGCTTAGGCTTTAAGTATGTAACAATTGATATTGACGGCTACCGCACAGGCAGCATGAACGAGGTCCTGTAATGAGTGATGCAAGAGACATCTTAGAGAAGGTTGCAAAAGGGGAGATGACCCCGGAAGAGGCTGAGCTCCAGCTTAGGATGAAGCCTTTTGTTGACCTGGGATTTGCCAAGCCTGACCTTCACAGAGGTTTAAGACAGGGTGTGCCGGAAGTTATTTACGGTTCCGGAAAAACTCCCGAGCAGATAGATGCCATAGCTTCAAGCCTTCTTGAAGCAGGTCAGGAAACGGTCCTTATAACAAGGCTTTCATCTGATAAGAAAGACGCTCTTAAGATACCGGTCAAATATTATGAAGAAGCCCGTATCGGCGTCGCAGGGATCATTCCCGGAGTATCCGCGAAAGGCACGGTCGTTGTCGCATGCGCAGGAACTTCAGATCTTCCAGTTGCCGAAGAAGCGGCAGTCACGGCAGAGCTTCTGGGCAATCAAGTCAGCCGCATCTATGATGTCGGCGTTGCAGGACTCCACAGACTCCTCTCGCATAAAGAAGAACTCATGTCTGCGAGCGTGATTATCGCTGTTGCGGGAATGGAAGGCGCTTTGGCCAGCGTTATCGGAGGACTTGTAGACTGCCCTGTTATCGCGGTCCCCACAAGTGTAGGATACGGTGCGTCTTTCGAAGGACTTACGGCTCTTCTTGCAATGCTCAATTCTTGCGCGAGCGGAGTTACAGTAGTAAATATAGATAATGGTTTCGGCGCGGGTTATTCTGCGAGTATGATCAACCACATCGGAGGTTAAATATGAAGACTCTTTATATCGAATGCAATATGGGCGCTGCGGGAGACATGCTCCTTGCTTCTCTGGCAGAACTTACCGGTGATGTGAAAGCATGTGAAGATAAGCTTAATTCGTTGGGGATACCTGATGTCACATATATTTTCGAGCCTGCCGTAAAATGCGGCATAACAGGCACCCATGCCCGTGTTATCGCACTCGGAACGGAGGAAGACGAACATCTCCACGAGCATGAACATGAGCATTTATCTGATGAGTCCGAAAACGAACTTGATATCCTGCCGTCCCATGATCATGAGCACCATCACCATACACACCTGAGCGACATCGAGAAGATAATCGATGAGCTTGATGTTTCCGAAAAGGTCAAAGACGACGCTCTGGCAGTATACGGCCTTATTGCCGAAGCAGAGAGTAAAGCGCACGGCAGGGAGATCTCCGAGATCCATTTTCATGAAGTAGGTACGATGGATGCGGTGGCAGACATCGTCGGTGTATGCGTTCTTATGGAACAGTTAAAGCCTGATAACATCATCGCTTCGCCTCTTGCTACGGGTTTCGGCCAGGTAAGATGTGCTCACGGAATACTTCCCGTACCCGCACCAGCTACGGCATATCTGATCGAAGGCGTTCCGACTTACAGCGGCGACATTGAAGGCGAGCTTCTTACTCCTACAGGCGCTGCCCTGATCAAGCATTTCGCGGAAAGTTTCGGCCCGAGGCCTGTGATGACGATCGAAAAGACCGGCTACGGCATGGGCGCCAAGGATTTCGCGAAAGCCAATATACTCCGCTCATATATCGGTGATTCAGAGGGTGAAGAAGAGAAGGTTATCGAGATCGTCTGCAATGTCGATGATATGACAGGCGAAGAGATCGGATATGCTACGGAGATCCTGATGAACAGCGGGGCACTGGACGTTTTCACGACACCTGTCTTCATGAAGAAAAACCGTCCCGGCATCCTTATTACCTGCGTTGTCAGGCCGGAGGACAAAGAATTCTTCGCGAAGCTGATCTTCGAGAACACGACCACTATCGGTATCAGATACATAACCAAGGACAGATTCACACTCGACCGCCGCGAGGAAAAGGTCATGACAAAATACGGCGAAGCCTCTGTAAAGATTTCCGAAGGCTTCGGCGTGACAAGGATCAAACCCGAATACGATGACGTTTCGGGGATCGCAGAGAAGATCAGGTAAGTTTTCGCACCTGGCAGTTGCCGCGATTTGGTCTTTGGGAGCCTTATGGTTTTCCGGGTTTTCAGAGTGAAAAAGTCGGAAAAAAAGTCGGAAATCCGAAATTCCGACTTTTCTTCCGCATATACAAGGCTTTTTGTTGGAAACAACGTCGGAATTTCATCACACAGTTGCTTCCCGCAGAACTCTTAATATGTTGTGTAGTTATCGCTGTATGATGCTATGACCATCGTGCAGATCAGAGCTGCGACTTCCTCGGCTACGATCATGGCGATGGAATTGCTTATGACCACTCCGTTGACGGCATAATCATAGAGCATATTCCTGTTGTCTGCGATATCCTGGGCAACGAGCATAGCAGCGAACATGAGACGGGTCCTGGTATCCGTATGGAAAATGCCAAAGCCCTTGTTCTTCTTCATTTCCTCTGCCACTTCTATTACGGTGCTGACGAGTTCGTCCTTATCGATATCAAGACCTATGAGAGCGCCCAGTGAAGCGAATTCATAGTATGAACCGTACTGCATGCCCTGTTCTTTGAATGCGCTGAAGATAGCAGCCGCCCTGTCACATTTCTCGGTAAGGTTGCCGTCGGACATGATGATGAGCTCGCATAAGCTCTGGATGGAATTCGTATCGGCCTTGACCTTGAGTTCTTTCTTTATATAAGTGTAGCACTGCTCCATCTCATTGATGATAGTGTCTACATCCTTATCGGTCATGGCGAGAAGGATCGTGAAAGTAATGTCATTCTCGTCCGCGAGGATCGGGTGCTCTTTCTTCATGCGGGCCAGGATATCCCATGATTTGGCGATGATCCTGTCAGCGTCACTCTTCTTGCCGAGATCGACGATCGTCATTGCCGCCAGTATGAATGAATAGTAATCGATGATCCTCTTGCCGACGATCTTGCTGTGAACTTCGAGAACGTCATCGATGTAGCCTTCGGGATTGCCGGACAGAGCCATCTTCGTGATGACGGCCATCTCGATATTGGATCTGAATGAAGAGAAAACGCCTTCCTTTGAGGCCAGGATCTCCCTTGCTTCTTTGATCTGCTCTACGTCAGCGTCCTTATTCTTTCCGGTCAGGATAAGGCTCGCGATCATATAATTCAGATCGTACTCGACTGCGCATACCTTTTCGACCTTCTGCTTGTTTTCAACAAAGAGTTTCAGCTTTTTCTCAAGTTCTGCATTCATACTGTCTTACCTCGAAAAATATTCTTGACCGTCTTTAAGACCGGCATAATCAGTATACAACATGTGAGGTTGTGGAAAAAAAGCAACACTCACTCATATAAGATTTTTAGCAAAATAAACATAAATTGACAAAGAAAAATGATACAATTCCCATATCTGAAAACCTGCTAAAGGAGATTTGTTATGAAGAGGTTGATTGGGGTTGCTCTTATATGTGCAATGTCGTTGTCTCTGGTAACGGGGTGTTCGCCGGAGACCGTGGACATTACCGAGACGTCGGAGACAACAGCCGGATTTTCGTCACGTCCGCAGGATGACTTTTACTATTATGTCAACAAGGACGCGCTCGAGAATGCAGTATTTGAGTATGGTGCATCCTATGCGGCAGATGCGAATGATTCCTCGCTCGTTGACGGCCAGATCGAAACAATAATTAAAGATGTCGTTGCCGGCTCGGGATATGAGAAGGGGAGCGAAGAGTATATCATCCAGACGGCTTATAACGCTTATCTGGCTTATGATTTTGCCAACGAGCCGATCCCCGCAGATCTTGTTAACGTTATTAACGAGGTGAAGAATGCCAAGTCAGCAGATGAACTGGTGATGCTGGACGCCAAACTTTACAGGGATTATGGCGTCTACGGATTCTTCAGCGTGTTTGTGACGGAGAACTCTTTTGCTTCAGGCGAGAATGTTATCTGTCTTATGCCTTTTAGCAGTATGGTCGGCGTCGGTTTTGACGATATTCGCGATAACAGCATTGCGTTGAACCCTATCGTAACTGATACGAAGATATATCTTCAGACACTGGATTATGATGCGGATACTTCGACGGAATACGGAAGGGCTCTAGCCAATGTTGTTTTGAAGATATTCGGATCGACTGACCTGGACGTAATGGATTCCAAGTGCGGAAGCGAGTACGAGAAGCTGATCTCTTTTGAAGAATTGGACAGTGTATTTACCAATGTAGATATGATGGAATACTTCAAAGCTGTCGGATTTGATGAACAATTCTGCGATAAGATAAGCGTCTATGATATCGGTCAGATGGAATGCCTGAATTCTGTATTGGTTGATGAGAATCTCAATGCATTAAAGGCCTGGACGATAATCGATATCTATAATACCTATATGTCTTATATCGCCCCGCACTATCCGGTGCTCAGCGGTTATGTCATGACCAGCTATGATACTCCCGAAGAGGATGCGATCGAGTTCGTAAGAAGAAACCTGGCGGATGAGACGGATCCTATTTATGTTGAAAGATATTATACAAAGGAAACTGATGATGCACTCCGTTCAATGTGTGATGATATCCGTGAAGGTTACAGGGGCGTAATAACCAATGCGACCTGGCTTACCGAGACAACGAGGAAAGGCCTACTCGAGAAGCTTGATAACATCGTTTATGTTACGGGAACAAACGTTAAGAGACATGATGCTTCCAAGTATGCAGGCTTAAGCGGTAATCTCTATGAACTCAGTCTGGAGTATCAGAAGATCATGATCGCCGATGATATAAAAAGCCTGTCACAGCCGGTTGACCGTTTCTCGTCATCGATGAATATGCAGACGGTAAATGCCTGCTACATGAGGACCACGAACAGCATTACTATCACGGTGGCGAGCACCAATGAGCCTTTCTTCAACCCGGATGCTGATTATTATACTAATCTCGGCGGTCTCGGTGCGACGATCGCTCATGAGATGGGTCATGCATTCGACAGCAACTGTATCGTTTTCGATAAGGACGGCGTCTATAATCCCGGCTGGATCGCTGATGAAGACATGAAGGTCCTTACTGAGCGAAATAAGAAAGCAGCCTCATACTTTGAAGATAACTTCACCGTGTTCGGTATCTACCATGTTGACGGTGAGAGGACTCTGGGCGAGAACTATGCAGATCTCGGAGGCATGGAGGTACTGGTTACACTTGCAAAGACCGATGACGATCTTAGAAAGCTGTTTGAAAGCTATGCGAGATCATGGTGCTGCAAGAAAGTCGATACCGCCATCATGTACCAGCTCGCATATGATGTGCACAGCCCCGAAGTCATAAGAGTTAATGCCATCCTTTCGACATTGGACTGCTATTACGAGGTCTATGACGTTAAAGAAGGTGACGCAATGTATATAGCTCCTGAAAACAGGATCTCGAGATGGTTTTGATGAGGGGGTTATAACATGAATATAGTACTAAAAACTTCACTTAAGAATATCTTCGGAAAACCGTTCAGAACCCTTCTGGTAGTTTTCTCGATCTTCGTATGCTCACTCTGCGCTATGCTCTGCTTTGACTTTGTACGGAGTATAAGAGAACTTGTCGGCGGTTCATCCGTGGGATTATCAAAGGCAGATTGTCTTTTCCTTGCAGATGACTATTCGGCAAGAGGACTTCCTGAGGGTTTCCCCGAAAGCGAGATATTGGAGGTAAATATCAATTCCGAGAAACTCTATAAGGATATCGAAGGCGAATATAACTACGTAACGACCGATAAGC
>JAFZWN010000062.1 GCA_017617295.1 Clostridiales bacterium
TACTTCTGTGCTCTCTCGTAGTACTTGGAATCCGGAAGACCGGGATAGTTGACCCATGCGACACGGCTGTCGGAAGCCAGGAACTCGGCAACCTTCTGAGCATTCTCGCAGTGCCTGGCCATCCTTACGTGCAATGACTCGAGTCCGAGGTTGATATAGTAAGCGTTCTGGGGAGCCTGGATGGAACCGAGGTCTCTCATGAGCTGGGCGGTAGCCTTTGTGATATAAGCTGCCTTGCCGAACTTCTCGGCATATGTGATGCCGTGATACGACTCGTCGGGAGTCGTAAGTCCCGGGAACTTCTCCTTATGGGCCATCCAGTCAAAGTTACCGGAATCAACGATGGCGCCGCCTACAGAAGAAGCGTGGCCGTCGATGTACTTTGTCGTGGAATGTGTAACGATATCCGCACCGTGCTCGATGGGACGGCAGTTTACGGGTGTCGCGAAAGTATTGTCGATGATAAGGGGGATCCCGTTATCGTGAGCGAGCTTACTGAACTTGTCAAAGTCGAGTACACAGCATGTGGGATTAGAGATCGTCTCGCCGAAGATGCACTTGGTGTTGGGCTTAATGAACTTCTGAAGCTCCTCGAGAGGAAGCTCCTGATCTACGAACGTGCAGTCGATGCCCATCTTCTTCATCGTTACGCCGAAAAGGTTATATGTGCCGCCGTAGATGGAGGAAGACGTGATGAAGTGATCTCCCGCCTCGCAGAGATTAAATACGGCAAAGAAGTTGGCAGCCTGACCGGAGGAGGTGAGCATTCCCGCGAATCCGCCTTCCATCTCCGTCAACTTAGCTGCAACGAGGTCGTTGGTGGGATTCTGAAGCCTGGAATAGAAATATCCGCTGGCCTCAAGGTCAAAGAGCTTGCCCATATCGTCGCTCGTGTCATACTTGAATGTCGTGCTCTGATAGATGGGGATCTCTCTGGGCTCGCCGTTCTTGGGTCTGTAACCGCCCTGTACGCATTTTGTCTCGATCTTTGTTTCCATGTCTGTTTCTCCTTATATATTGTTTTCTTTATATTTGATCTCAAGCTCGGACAGTTCCTTTATGTCCGGATAAGTTCCTCCGTAAAGAGCCGTCCTCGTTACTATGCACTCGTCCGCCTTATCCTTCCCGTAACCCGTCTGCTCGCACAAAGCCGCCAGCAGGACATCCGGGCGGAGGTTCTTTTCCGAACCCGCATAGACCATTATATCAGCCCGGTCGGGAGTCGAGGTCGTAAGAGGCTTTATCATGAGGGGCCTGATATCGACAGTCTTTATTTTACCCTTTGACTTCTTCTGTGTCTCTACTTTTTCGAGCGAAAAAAGATCCAGTATCTTCTGCGTGATGCCGGGAGCCTCCAAAGAATAGGCGGCGGCACTTACGATACTCATTATACTGTCCTTCGGTTCACCGATCTGCCTGGCGGATATGAATTCAAGCCCCTGCGGCAGCTGCGGCCTGATGCGGTCAAGGAATTCATCCGCTTCCATAGGGACCGACATGGCCACGTCGACATAGTCGCCCGTCGTATCGATACCGACTCCCAAAGGCAGAGCGAAGACCATGACCGGTCTCGGATTATAGCCCTGGGTATGGAGTATCGGAAGATCGGCACGCCTTACCGCGCGCTCGATGACCTTCATGAGATCCAGGTGTCCGATAAATGACAGCGGGCCGCGGCGCGTGAACCTGGTCCTCAGGATAAACTGGGGAAGGTGCTCTTTCTTATGCATCTCAACGTTATCGTTTCTCAAAGCACACCCCCGTCTTGAAGCAAGCCGCTCCGCATCCCGCGCATTTCTCCCTGCAGTTGGGAGTAACCGTCTCCTTATAGGCATTCTCGCGCTCCTTCAAAAAGAAGGATCTCGTAACGCCAACGTCTATATGATCCCAGGGAAGCTCCTCCGAAGGATCGATCGCTCCCGCGAACATCTCCCACGTTATCCCGTGCTTATCAAGGATCTGCATCCATTTCTCATAGTCGAAATTATCGTCCCACGCATCAAAGATCATGCCGGCCTTATAACCGTCGAGCATGGCGGGACAGAGCCTTCTGTCGCCTCTGGCGAGTATCCCCTCGAAACACGAGGTCTCGACATCGTGCCAGATATATCTGATATTTCTCGACTTCTTTACCTTCGATTTAAGAAGGGCCTGCTTACGAAGGAAGTCCTCCGCGGTATTCTGCCCCTCCCACTGGAAAGCCGTGAAGGGCTTCGGGATAAACATCGAAGTCGATACCGTGATCTCGGGACGTCTGGGTTTCTCTCCCCTCTCCCTCGCGCACTGATAGTAAAGATCCTCGATCTTCAGTGCCAGATCGGCGATGCCTTCGACATCCTCGTCAGTCTCCGTCGGGAGTCCGAGCATAAAGTAGAGCTTGACTGTGGACCAGCCTCCGTCAAAGGCAAGCTTCAGCGCAGACATGATGTCGTCCTCGCAGATACCCTTGTTTATAACGTCTCGCAGCCTCTGTGTCCCCGCCTCCGGCGCGAACGTCAGTCCCGTCTTTCGGGTCCTCGAGACCTTATCCATCAGCTCCAGCGCGAAATTATCTATTCGCAAAGACGGCAGCGAGAGGCTCGTATGCCTGTCCTCAAAAGCTTCGAGAAGCCCGTCGGTGAGTTTAGAAAGCCCCGTATAATCGCTCGTCGAGAGCGACAGCATTCCGAGCTCGTCATATCCTGTACTCCTCTCGATGCATCTGCCCTGATCGATAAGGACATCCGCGCTCTTCTCCCTGACGGGTCTGGTTATATACCCGGCCTGGCAGAAGCGGCACCCTCTGATGCATCCCCTGAAGATCTCGAGATATGCACGGTCGTGAACAACGCTGTTATTGGGGACGACGGGAGCCGTCGGAAAGATGACATTATCAAGATCTGTGATTATCCTTTTCCTGATCTTCTCCGGAACATCATCGTATTTTCTGATAAAACGCTTGAACCTGCCGTTCTCATACTGAGGCTCGTACAGAGACGGGACATACATACCCTCGATCTTGGCGATCCTTCGGAGCAGCGCCTGACGGTCCTTCTTTCCGTTATCCTTATATTCCTTGATGAGCCTTGTGAACTCGAGGTCGACTTCC
Source organism: Clostridiales bacterium (assembly GCA_017617295.1). GTDB lineage: Bacteria > Bacillota > Clostridia > Saccharofermentanales > Saccharofermentanaceae > Saccharofermentans. Next base: position 3,089 of record JAFZWN010000062.1, read on the forward strand.
TCACCCTCGCCCATAAAAGCCGCATCGAAATAATCCGCCATAGGCTCGATATTATAAGCCACAGGGCCTCCGCAGACGACGATCGGGTCGTCATCCTTACGGTCACGCGAGAGGAAAGGGATCTTTCCGAGATCGAGCATCTGAAGGACATTCGTGAAGCACATCTCGTACCCCAGCGTAAAAGCCACGACATCGAATTCATATAGAGGAGATCTCGTTTCCATGGAATAAAGAGGGATATCCTTCTCGCGCATGAGCTTATCCATATCAGGCCACGGCGCGAAAGCCCTCTCGCACGATGTCCATTCCTCGCTGTTTAAGACCTTATAGAGGATCTGAAGTGCAAGGTTACTCATCCCGATCTCGTAGACATCGGGAAAACAGAATGCGGTCCGTACGGCACTGCATCCTCCCTTTTCGCGGAGCTCCCTGACGATGTCTTCGCGTATAATCTGATTGATCTCGCCACCGACATATCTTCCGGGGCTCTCGACGCTCATCAATACAGATCTGGGGACTACTATCTCTCTATGCATAGGCTTTTATTTTACCACTTGTCGTATACTTACTGAAATGCAATAATATCATATATTTTTATTGTAAACACCGAAAGATATTAAGCAAAAAGAATGGATGAGATCAACGGACCGGTAAAGCATGACCCTTTCGGCCGGGCTTTTAAGATACTGGGAATAGATAAGACCAAAGATAAGGATGAGATCCGGAAGGCCTACGTGCAAAAGGTCCGTAAGACCAATCCCGAGGATGACCAGGAAGCATTCACGAAGCTCCACGATGCATATAAAACGGCTCTTCTCTACTGTAATACCGACGACCGTGGCATGGTCAGATTAAGTATCGGCGGTATGGCGGCGGAAGCTCCCGCGGCTCCTTCTGTTACAGAGGGTACGGATGATCAGGAGGAGGATACGTGCGGAGATATCAGAGAGGACATACCTTCCTATGACTTCTCGCCGATCGACGAGACGAACGCTCCGCCCCGAAGCATCGAAGACCTCATCATCTCCGATATAGTCGAATTCAAGAAAGTCAATAAGCTCGAACGCTTCAGGGAACTCGACCATCCGAACAAGATGCGCCTGACATCCGCTCTTTTCTCGCTCTACAGAGCCCTGGCTCTTGAGACTGACGACACTTCCGTCTGGGATTCGTTCACCGAGGAGCCCATCGTTCAGTATTTTCTGAACGATCACGGTTTCAGGCAGTTCATCCTGGGGTCGGTACCCGGGGATACCAAACATTACGACAAGATCATGAGCATAAACGAGCAGTATGAATTGTCAGACAGAAGGCAGATCGAGCCTGTGTTTATGTCACAGCCGAAGCCGCAAAAAACTGTCCCGCAGATCAACAGCCCGGTCACAAAAGAACGCCCATCCGGTGTAAAGATCCTGATCCCCGCTGCACTCGGGCTCTTCATGACCTTTCTTGTGGCGCTTTACTGTAAACTAAACAGGATATTCGACGCGCCGCTTTGGAAGATATGGCTTATAATTGCAGGAGCAGTGGCATCAGTTGTTATAATAATAGTATTGTTAGCTTCAATAAAAAATGATTATGAGGTAAAGAAATGGCAATAATAGGAATAGATCTGGGAACGACCAACAGTCTGGCAGCAGTATGGAAGGACGGCCAGCCCGTGGTATTCAAAAACTCCCTGGGTGATATACTGACACCTTCGGCAGTCGGTATAGACGACAACGGCGAGATCCTCTGCGGCAAGGTCGCCCGTGAAAGACTCATAACCCATCCTTCGATGACTGCCGCCGAGTTCAAACGATCAATGGGTACCGACAGAAAGTACACTCTCGGCACTTCGACATTCACTCCCGAGCAGCTCTCGTCTCTGATCCTTAGAAAGATCAAGGAGGATGCCGAAAAAGTCCTCGGAGAGCCGATCGAAGAGGCTGTCATAAGCGTACCCGCATATTTTGACGACGCCAGGAGATTCGCCACCAAGCAGGCCGCATCTATGAGCGGTCTCAAGGTCGAGAGACTCATCAACGAGCCTTCTGCCGCCGCTCTTGCCTATCTTCACAAGCACGGCTTCGTCGACGGAACCTATATGGTCATCGACTTCGGCGGCGGAACCCTTGATGTCTCGATAATCGATTCTTTCGACTCGGTCATGGAGATACTGGCCGTATCGGGCAACAACGCTCTTGGCGGCAAGGACTTCAACGAAGCCATCTATAACCACTTTCTCTCCGCCAACGAGATCCTTCCCGACACCCTGACGGACGAGCAGAAGGCCATGATCTATAAGATGGCGGAAGACTGTAAGATCGCCCTCTCGGACACGCCCCTGACCATGATGAGCGTGAACATCAATGACAAGACATATACGCTCATGATGGACAACAATACGCTTATCAAGATCTCGCATGAGGTCTTCGAAAAGATCCTGTCGCCCATCAAGCAGGTCTTAAGGGACGCGAGGATAAACGTCGCCGATCTCGAGGACATCATCCTTGTGGGAGGCTCATGCAAGATGCCCACGATCTCCGCATACATCGAGAAGGTCACGGGCAGGAAGCCCTGCACTGACATAAATCCCGACACGGCGATAGCTCTGGGTGCCGCCATCTTCGCGGGCATGAAGAGCCGTAACGAGGAACTGAAGGACATTGTAATGACGGACATCTGCCCGTTCTCTCTCGGGATAGCCGTTGAAGACTCGAGGACTCACGAGATAATAATGGATTTTATTATCCCCCGTAACTCGATGCTCCCGACCAGCCGCCGTAAGTCCTACTACGCCGTCTCCGACAACCAGACGAGCGTCAGGATCCAGTTCTTCCAGGGCGAGAGCATAATCCCGAGCAACAACACCAAGCTCGGCGAGCTTCTCATAAACTGTCCCGCCACTCCCAAGCACGGACTCATCGACACCACAAAGATGACATACGATATAAACGGCATCCTCATGGTAGAAGTCGAGACCGTCGATGGCAAGACGCACAACAAGACGATCATCAGCAAGAGCAACCGCATGAGCGAAGCGGAGATCGCGCGCTGTCAGGAGCAGCTCAGTAAGCTCACCCTCGCCCCCACTGACAAGGAGGAGAACCGCCTCCTTATAGCCCGTGCCGAACGTGCCATCGAAGAAACGCTGAGCTTCGAGCGCGAGGCCATCACACAGACTCTCCTGGCTTTCAAGGCAGTCCTCGAAAAGGGCAACAGCCGTGAGATCAGGATAATGTACAACCGTCTGAACGGTCTGATCGATAAGATCGACGGTATAGATACGGGACTTATCGAATAATGATGTGTTCGGGTCCGGGCGCACTCTGAGATCATATGGTACGGGTATATGCTGCATCCGCGTATAAACTGCAATAATAAAGGAAACCGGCAGATGTACCACTAAAATGCCAAAAACACCGATCCTACTGGTACCAACCTCTGGTACATCCGAGCATTTGTACCACTAAAACCGCGAAAACACCGATCTCACTGGTACCAACCTCTGGTACATCCGATGTATCACTTAAACTGCGAAAACACTGGTCAGACTGATACCAAATCCGATGTACCACATTTTTGCTCTGGATCAGGATTATATGGTACAGGTATATGGTACATCGCACAGCCGCAAAAACAGCCGTAAAAAAAGCCGCTCTATGGCGCGAGAAAAGCAAAAAGCCCGCCCTCCGAAGTCAAAGGAGAGCGGGTCTCTATTATTACAGCTAATTAAACTTACTTGGAAAGCCTTGCCTCGAGCTCGGCCTTCTTGTCCTCGTATCCGGGCTTGCCCAGAAGCGCAAACATGTTCTTCTTGTAAGCCTCAACGCCGGGCTGGTTGAAAGGATTTACTGCAAGGAGGTAACCGGAGATACCGCATGCCTTCTCGAAGAAGTAGACCATCTGACCGAACCAGTAAGGTGTGAGCTCGGGAATGTGGATGACCATGTTGGGTACCTTTCCGTCAACGTGAGCGAGGATCGTGCCCTGCATAGCCTTTCTGTTTACTTCGTTCATATCCATGCCGGAAAGGAAGTTAAGTCCGTCGAGATTTGTCTTGTCGTTGGGGATCTCATAAGATCTTCTGGGCTGGTCGATCTGAACGACTGTCTCGTACATGATGCGTGCGCCGTCCTGGATGAACTGACCCATGGA